>JALOSQ010000268.1 GCA_025458335.1 Ideonella sp. | reverse complement strand
GCGCTGGCGGGCGGCCGGGGCGCGCGTCGAACACGTCGAGGCGTATCGACGCCGATCGCCGAGCTGGGGCCACGACGAGTGGGAGCGGCTCGACGCCGCGCGGCGCGACCCGGCCGCTCACGTTTGGCATTTCAGCAGCTCCCAGGCGATCAGCCACCTCGTCGAGCAGGCCGGTCCCGGGGCGTCGTGGGCGTCCCACACGGCACTGGCCACGCATCCGCGCATCGCGGAGGCCGCGCGCCAGGCGGGGTTCGGCCGAGTCGTCGAATGCGCTGCCGACGTCGGCGAGCCGACACTGCCGTGGCCAGCGGGTCGCCGCGCCGGGCTCTCGTCTGTCACCCATCCCTTGAACACGCCCTCGTCTCCGGACCCGGCGGCCGACCCGTCGGCCGTGCGGCCGCTCGTGCCCGGCCCGGACGCGACGCCGCCCGTGGCGCCACCGCCCCCTCCACCCCCTCCGCCTCCACCGCCCCCTCCGCCGACGGTGCCGCCGCCAGCCGCGTCGCGGCCCGCGGGCGCGGCCTCGAACTGGTTCGCCTGGGGCCTGCCGGCGCTGTCGCTGGTCGTGGCCATCGTCTCGATGGTCGTGGCCTGGCAGGCACAGTCGCGCCTGCAGACCGTCGAGCAGGAGGTCGTGCGCCGCCAGCAGGACCTGCAGACCCTGGCGACCGAGACCGGCACGCTGGCCCGGCGCGCCGAAGACAGCGCCCGCGAAGCCGTGGCCAAGGCCGAGCTGCTGCAGGCCCGGGTGGCGGAGGTGGCGGTGCAGCGCGGGCAGCTCGAGGACCTGATCCAGTCGCTGTCGCGCTCGCGGGACGAGAACCTGCTGGTCGACATCGAGGCCGCGCTGCGCGTGGCCCAGCAGCAGTCGGCCCTCACGGGCAGCGCCGAGCCCCTGGTGGCGACGCTGCGACAGGCCGACGAGCGCCTGGCGCGCTACAACCAGCCCCGCCTGGAGGGCGTGCGTCGCGCCATTGCGCGTGACCTCGAGCGGGTGCGCGGCGTCGGCGTGCCCGACGTGTCCGGCCTGGTGCTGCGCCTCGACGAGGTCGTGCGTCTGGTCGACGAGCTGCCGCTGCTGGCCGCCGTCGAGCAGAAGGCCGGGGACCGGCGGCCGGCGGCCAGCCCGGCCGCGGCGGCGCCCGCCGCGGCGGCAGCGTCGGGCCCGGCCGGCGCATGGGACGCCTTCGCAGGCCGTTGGTCGGCCTGGGCCGAGGCGGTCTGGGCCGAAGCCCGCTCGCTCGTTCGCATCACCCGCGTCGACACCCCCGAGGCGATGCTGCTCGCGCCGGAGCACGCGTTCTACCTGCGCGAGAACCTCAAGCTGCGCATCCTCAACGCCCGGCTGGCGCTGCTCAGCCGCCAGTTCGACACCGCGCGCGTCGACCTGCAGAGCGCGGCGGCCGCGATCGAGCGCTACTTCGACCCACGCTCGCGACGCACCAGCACCGCCCTCGAGGGGGTGCGACAGGTCGCTGCGCAATCCCGCCAGGTGCCGCTTCCGCGTCCCGACGACACGCTGGCCGCGCTGGCCACGGCCGCGGCCGGGCGCTGAACCGGGGCGCCGCAGGGGCTCGCGAGACACGCCGCATGCGCTGGGTCATCGGCTTCATCCTGATCTTCGTGGCGGCGGTCGTGGCCGCCGGCACGCTCGGGACCAACGACGGGCTCGTGACGATCTCGTGGGGCCACTGGCGCACCGAACTGTCGCTCAACCTGTTCCTGCTCGGGCTGGTGGTGGCCTGCACCGCGCTGGTCATCACCATCCAGGCGATGGACTCGCTGCTGCGCCTGCCGCGTCGTGCTCGCGAATGGCGTGTGGGGCGGCGCGACCGCCTGGCCCAGACCGCGCTGCGCGATGCGCTGGCGCAGTACTTCGGCGGGCGCTACAGCCGCGCCCAGCGCGCGGCCCGCAAGGCCTTGGCCATCCAGGCCGACACGCCCGACCTGCGCCAGGACCCGGACTTCGCGGTGCTGGCGCATCTGCTGGCGGCCGGCAGCGCCCACCGCCTGCAGGACCGACCTGGGCGCGACGCGGCGCTGCGCGACGCGCTCGACCTGGCCCGCCGGCAGGGCAGCGGCCGGCCGGCCGAGGAGGGTGCGCGGCTGCTGGCGGCCGAGTGGGCCCTGGACGACCGGGACGCGGCGCGCGCCCTGACGATGCTGGGCGAACTGCCGCCCGGGGTGGCGCGTCGCACCCAGGCGCTGCGCCTGCGCCTGCAGGCCGCACGGCTGGCGCGCCAGCCGCTCGATGCGCTCAAGACGGCGCGTCTGCTCGCCAAGCATCAGGCCTTCTCGCCCGCGGCGGCGGCCAGCCTGGTGCGCACGCTGGCCTACGAGGCCCTCGAGGCGGCACGCGACGCCGACCAGCTGCGCCGGGTGTGGCAGCAGCTCGAGCCCGCCGACCGGCGCGACGCGCACGTGGCCGCCCGCGCCGCGCAGCGCGCCGCCGCGCTCGGCGCGCCCGAGGACGGCCGCGGCTGGCTGCGACCCTTCTGGGACCAGATCCGCCAGCTCGGTGACGAGGAGCGCACGCTGGTCGCCCGTGCGCTCGGCGAGGCGGCCGATGGCATCGGCGGCGAGTGGCTGCCTCGACTGCAGGCGGCCACCGAGGCCCTGCCGCAGGACGCCGCCGTGGCCTATGCCACGGGCGTCGTGATGGCCCGGCGCGAGCTGTGGGGCATGGCGCAGCGCCACCTCGAGCGGGCCGCGGCCGACGCCGGGCTCGATCCGGGCCTGCGCCGCCGTGCGTGGCGCCTGCTGGCCACGCTGGCCGAGCGCGTGGGCGACACCGCCTCGGCTGAACGCTGCCGGGGCCAGGCCGCCGCGGTCGACTGATCGGGTGCTACACTCCCGGGCTTCGCGGCTGTAGCTCAGTTGGATAGAGTACTTGGCTACGAACCAAGGGGTCGTGGGTTCGAATCCTGCCAGCCGCGCCAGTTGTGAGACAGCGGGTCAGTGCCGAGAGGCCTGACCCGTTGTGCCATGTGGGGCTTCTGGCACTGCGATCGTTCAGGTGATTCGGCCCGTTCCGGGCTCGCGCCTCCAGGCGATCACGACAATGCGCGGGTGAGCACGCCACCCACCGACCCCCGCATCACGCCGAACGACCCGACCCGCCGCGAGTGGCTCTGCCGAGCGCTTGTCGGACTGTCCGCCGTGTCGCCGCTTGTCCTGAAGCCCCTGGCGGCCCGGGCCCAGCCCCGCCCCATCGCGCTGATCGAGGGCCTCTCAGGCCCGTTCGCCAACGCCGGCGAGGCGGTGTTCCGCAACCTGCTCTGGGCCGCGGAGCGGGTCAACGCGCGGGGCGGCGTGCGGCTGCCAGACGGGGCGCGGCCGTTGGCGATCGTGCGCTTCGACAGCAAGGGCAACACCGAGGACGCGCTCGGCCTGCTGCGTTCGGCGCTCGACCAGGGCATCCGGCTGTTCGCACAGGGCAACAGCTCGGCGACGGCGGCGGCGCTCGTCGACGCGCTCGACAAGCACAACGACCGCGAGCCGCGGCGGCGCGGCCTGCTGCTCAACTACTCGGCGGTCGACCCGATCCTCACCAACGAACGCTGCAGCCCCTGGCACTTCCGGTTCGACGCGCATGCCGACATGCGCCTGGCCGCCCTGGTCGACGTGATGCACGACGATCGCGAGCTTCGCCGCGTCTACCTCATCGGGCAGGACTATTCGTTCGGCCAGCATGTGGGGCGGCAGGCGCGCGCGATGCTCGCCGCGCGGCGGCCCGACGTGTCGATCGTCGGCGACGAGCTGCATCCGCTCGGCCGCGTGCGCGACTTCCTCCCCTACGCCGCCAAGATCAAGGCGAGCCTGGCCGATGCGGTGCTGACGGGCAACTGGGGCAACGACCTCACGCTGCTGGTGCGCGCGCTGCGCGAGGTGGGCAGCGCCGCGCGCCTGTACACCTTCTACGGCAACGCGCTGGGCGCGCCCGCGGCGATCGGCGAGGCCGGCGTGGGCCGGGTGGTGGCGGTGGCCGAGTGGCTGCCGAACCTCGGCACGCCGGCGTCGGATGCCTTCGTGCGGGCCTTCCGTCAGCGCTTCCCCAATCCAGCCGACGACTACGTGCACGCGCGCATGCACGTGATGATCGAGATGCTGGCCGCGGCAGTGGAGCGCGCCGGCCAGGTCGAGGCGCTGGCGATCGCACGAGCGCTGTCGGGCGCGCGCTACGACGGCGCCACGCTCGGCGGCCTGCACGCCGCGGAGATGCGCGCGGCCGACCACCAGCTCCAACAGCCGCTGGTGGTGAGCCTGATGGACCGGCTGGGTGCGCCGGGCGTCACCTTCGACGTGGAGGGCTCGGGTTTCGGTTTTCGCACCCTGCGGCGATTCGAGGCGGCAGCGGTCACGCAGCCACACGCCTGCACGATGCGCTGGCCGGCCGCGTGAGCCACGGGCCGGGGGCGCGCGGTGCCCGGACCCCGGCGGCACGCCGGCCACGGCGCGCTTGATGCGGATCAGGAATCGAGAGGATCGCGCGCCCGCGACCGGCGCGGGCTTGCCCAACGGGATCGCCATCGGCGCAGACTTCGCGCATGGACACCACCCGACCCGCCGACCCGGTGGTCACCTTGCCGGCGCTTGCGACCTCGCCGGCTTCCGTGCCACCCACGGCCGACAACCTGCCGCCCCAGCCCATCAGCGCCGAGGTCCTGCTCGAGAAGTACGCCAAGGGGGACGAGCGCAGCGCTGACGACGTGGCACGGCGCGTGGCGCGCGCGCTCGCCTCGGTCGAGCCCGCGGATCGCCGCACGCATTGGGAGTCGCGTTTCCTCGACGCCCTGTGCTCGGGCTTCATCCCGGCCGGGCGCATCCAGTCGGCCGCAGGCACGGAACTCAAGGCCACGCTGATCAACTGCTTCGTGCAGCCGGTCGGCGACTCGATCGTCGAGATCGACGACGGTTTCCCGGGCATCTACACGGCCCTGGCCGAGGCCGCCGAGACGATGCGCCGCGGCGGCGGCGTGGGCTACGACTTCTCGCGCATCCGCCCGAGCGGGGCCTGGGTGCACGGCACCGCCAGCCGCGCCAGCGGCCCGGTCAGCTACCTGCGCGTGTTCGACCGCTCGTGCGAGACGGTCGAGTCGGCCGGCGCGCGGCGCGGCGCGCAGATGGGCGTGCTGCGGGTCGACCACCCGGACATCGAGGCCTTCATCCACGCCAAGGACGCGGGCGACCTGCGCAACTTCAACCTCTCGGTCGGCGTGACCGACGCCTTCATGCAGGCGGTCGAGGCCGACGGCGACTTCGACCTCGTGCACCGCGCCGAGCCGGCACCCGACCTGCAGGCGTCGGGCGCGTTCCGCCGCGGCGACGGCTTGTGGGTCTACCGGCGCCTGAAGGCGCGCGACCTGTGGGACCCGATCATGCGCTCGACCTACGACCACGCCGAGCCGGGCGTGCTGTTCGTCGACGCGATCAACCGCGACAACAACCTCGCGTACTGCGAGACGATCGCGGCGACGAATCCTTGCGTGCCCGCCGACACCTGGGTGGCCACGGCTGACGGACCCAGGCAGGTGCGCGACCTGATCGGCCGGCGCTTCTCGGCGCTCGTCGACGGCAAGCCGTGGCCGACCGAGTCCGAAGGCTTCTTCCCGACCGGCGTGAAGCCCCTGCTGAGCCTGCGCACCCGTGAAGGCTACCGACTGCGGCTCACTGCCGATCACCCGGTGCGCCGCGTGGCGCGCCGCACCCGTTACCTGTCGCACACCGACTGGTGCGCGGCCGGCGCCCTGCAGCCGGGTGACGAAGTGGTGTTGAACGACCATCGCCGGATCGAGGGGTGGGACGGTCCGCACACGGAGCACGAGGGCTACCTGATTGGGGCCCTGATCGGCGATGGACGCCTGAGCGCCAGCAAAGCGGTCCTGTCGGTCTGGGCTCCCGAGTTCCGCGTGGTGGGCAGCGACGTGTCGGCGGTGCCGGCGAGCGTTGCCGGCATCATGTCGGCGATTGACCGCGCGATCGAGACGCTGCCGCACCGGGCCGACTTTCGGGGTTGGCAACGCCCCGTGTCGAGTGGCCAGGTGCAACGTGGGGAGCGCCGCCTGGCCTCGGCAGCTTTGCGCGACCTGGCGTTCGATCTGGGGGCCCGGCCGGGCCACAAGACGATCACCCCGGCGATGGAGTCGGCCTCGTCCGATTTCTGCCGCGGGCTGCTGCGAGGCTTGTTCGATGCTGACGGTTCGGTGCAGGGCAGCCAGGCCAAGGGGGTCAGCGTCCGTCTGACCCAGGTCGACGGCACGGTGCTGGAGGCCGCGCAGCGCATGCTGCTGCGACTCGGCATCGCCAGCACGATCTATCGAGAGCGGCGACGGGCCGGCTCCGCCCTGATGCCGGACGGACGCGGAGGTCAGCGCCGCTACCCGCAACAGGCCGTCCACGAGCTGGTCATCAGTGGCGAGAACCTGGGCCGGTACGCCGAGTCGGTCGGCTTTGCCGACCACGCCAAGCAGCAGCGGCTTGCGACCCTGCTCGGCGCCTACGTGCGCCGGCCGAATCGCGAGCCTTTCGTGGCCACGGTCGAGGCGGTCGAACCCGACGGCATCGAGCCGGTCTACGACGTGACCGTCGCCGACGTGCATGCCTTCGACGCCAACGGACTGCTGGTCCATAACTGCGGCGAGCAGCCGCTCCCCCCCTACGGGTGCTGCTGCCTCGGCTCGATCGACCTGACGCGCTTCGTGCGCCGGCCCTTCGAGGCCGAGGCGTCGTTCGACGAGGGGCTTCGCAGCGCTCGCGGCGGTGGCGGTGCGCATGCTCGACAACGTGCTCGACCTGAGCCTGTGGCCGCTGCCGCAGCAGCGCGACGAGGCGATGGCCAAGCGGCGCATCGGGCTGGGCTTCACCGGCCTGGGCGATGCGCTGGTGATGCTCGGCCTGCGCTACGACACCGAGCCGGCCCGGGCGCAGGCGCGCCGCATCGCCGAGGTGATGCGCGATGCAGCCTACGAGGCCTCGGTCGAGCTGGCGTGCGAGCGCGGTGCCTTCGCGCTGTTCAACCCCGATCTCTACCTGTCGCGCACCGGCTTCACGTCGCGGCTGCCGGCACGGCTGCGGGACCGCATCCGCGAGCACGGCATCCGCAACTCGCACCTCCTGTCGATCGCGCCCACCGGCACGATCAGCCTGGCGTTCGCCGACAACGCGAGCAACGGCATCGAGCCGCCGTTCAGCTGGACGTACACGCGCCGCAAGCGCCAGCCCGACGGCACCTTTGCCGAGCACGTCGTCGAGGACCATGCCTGGCGCCTGTACCGGCACCTCAAGGGGGCCGATGCGCCGCTCACGCCCGCCTTCGTGACGGCGCTCGAGATGTCGGCGCTCGACCACGTGGCGATGGTCGCGGCGGTCGCGCCCTTCGTCGACACCGCGATCAGCAAGACGGTCAACGTGCCGGCCGACTACCCGTACGACGGCTTCCGCGACCTGTACCGGCAGGCCTGGTCGCTCGGCCTCAAGGGCCTGGCGACCTACCGGCCGAATGCCGTGCTCGGCGCGGTGCTGAGCCCAACGACGCCGGTCGAACCGGCACGCCCGCTGACCCTCGACGACGAGGGCGCCAACCGCCGCCTGGCGCTGCGCGAGGCGCCGCAGCCGGTGCTGGCGAGCCTGCGCTGGCCGGGCCGCCCCGAGTTGCCGGCCGGCAACCCGGCCTGGTGCACGATGATCCGGCACCCGCACGGCGAGTTCGCGCTGTTCGTCGGCGAGTTGCCGGCCGACGCGGCCGGGCCGGCTTGGCCGGCCGTGGCCACCACCCCCGCGACCGCCCCGCGCGCCGCGCCCCTCCGCCCGAAGGTCTTCGAGGTCTGGGTCAACGGCGCCGAGCAACCGCGCGGCCTCGGGGCGCTGGCCAAGACGCTGTCGATGGACCTGCGCGCCGACGATGCGGCCTGGCTCGCCCTCAAGCTCGATGCGCTGGCCACCGTGGCCGAGGAGCGTGCCTTCGACATGCCCTTCCCGCCGACTGGCGAGTCGCGGCTCTTTCCGGGCGTGGTGGCGGCGACCGCCGCGGTGCTGCGTTGGCGCTGCGAGCAGCTCGGCGTGCTGCCGCCCGCGCCGGGCATGCCCACGCCGGTGCTCGACGCGATGTTCGCGCGCGACGAGCCGCTCACCGGCCCCTCGGGCACGCTGGCCTGGGCGGTGGACATCGACAACCCCGCCACCGGCGAGCGGCTGACCGTGACCCTCAAGGAGGTCACGCTGCCCGGGCCCGACGGCCAGGCGATCACACGCCCCTGTGCCCTCGGACTCGCTGGCAACTACCCGCGCGCGCTCGACGGGCTGGCCCGCGTGCTGTCGCTCGACATGCGGGTGGTCGACCCGGCCTGGATCGGCATGAAGCTGCGCAAGCTGCTCAACTACGCCGAGCCGCTCGGGCACTTCATGGCCTTCGTGCCCGGCCTGCCGGCGGGGCAGCGGCGCCAGCAGGTCTGGCCGTCGACCGTGGCCTACATGGCGCGCCTGATCATCCACCGCTACGCGATGCTCGGCCTGCTCGACGAGGAGGGCTTCCCGGTGCGCGAGATGGGGGTGCTCGTGGCCCCGCGCAGCGCCCAGCAGCCCGCGCCCATGCCCGGCCGACCGTGTCCCGAGTGCGGCAACGCGACGCTCATCGAGCGCGACGGCTGCGACTTCTGCACCGC
>JALOSQ010000267.1 GCA_025458335.1 Ideonella sp. | reverse complement strand
GCCTCGATGGCCTCGGCCGCGGCGTCGATGCGCTGCGCCAGCGTGACCCTCGCCACCTTGCGCTCGCGGCACTCGGCCTGCTCGTGGGCGGCGGTCTCGTCGCGCGATTCGCCGAGCGCACCGTAGCCCGGCTCGAGCACCTCGATCAGCACCGGCTGGCGCTCCTCGGCATCGCCCGCGAGCCGCTCGGCCACATCGCGCGCGATCACGAAGCGGCTCATCAGGTCGAGATGCAGCGCGCCGTACACCGCGCGGCGCACCGACGGATGCGCCAGGTAGCCGAGCGCCGCATGCGGGTTGAAGCCGGGCAGCGCGAGCGTGCGGCGGTTCATCACCAGGTCGTCGTCGATCGTGCGTGCCGGGTCGGACACCCAGCGGAACTCGCCCGCCAGGCGCTTGTCGGCGGCGACCGGGTCGAGCGGGTCGGCAAAGTTGAACCAGCGCGGCACGGCGGGCGGCGCCTCGCGCCGGTCGGGCACGAGGAAGTCCTGCACCTCGCGGATGCCCAGCGGCGAGCCGAGCGTGACAAAGGCGCGCAGGTCGAGCGGCCCGGTGCTGGCGGCCGACGGCGCCCCACGGCCGGAGGCCGCCGCCGCGTCACGGCCGGGGCCCGCCAGGGCGGACAGCACCTCGTACGCGACCACCGACCCGAGGCTGTGCGCGACGATCGCGACCGGCTGGTCGGGCGGCAACGCCAACTGGTCGCGCAGCCGCTGGCGGATGCGCTCGCGCAGCGCCGGCTTGAAGAAGTAACCCGCCACGTCGGGGATGAACTCCTCGAGGAAGCGCTTGCTCAGCGGCCGGCGCAGCCAGCCTGGCAGGGGCAGGATCTTCTTGCCCGGCCCGGCCGAGCGGCGCTGCGTGCCGGCCGAAGGATCGACCCCTAGGTCGGCCAGCAGCGCCTCGGCGAACGCGCGCGCGTCGTCGGCATGGGCGCGCCCGGCCGCTTGCGCGGCCGACTCCACCACGGCCTGCGCGTCGAACGGCCGGTCGGGCGCCGCCGCGGTGCTGGCCGCGCTGGCCGCGCGTCGGCGCGACGACCGCGCCCCCGGCCCGCCGCTCGCGGCCGTGTCCCCCGGCCGCAGCACGTCAGCCCACCACGCCATGCGGGTGCGCGTGCCCATGTCCTGTCCGAACAGCGCGAGGTCCCATTGCAGCTTGAGCTCGGCGGCGGGCGCCTGCCGGCCGATGCCATGGATGTAGACCACCACGGGCCCGCGCGCGGCGTCGCCGAGGCCGCGCGTGGCCGGGCCGGGGCCGGCCGGTGGCGGTGTCGACTTCCGCGACGGCGTCGATCGGGTGGAGGCGCGGCTGGTCGTGCGGCGCTCGGAGCCCCCCGTCGGACCGTCGCTGGCGCCTTTGGTCGCGCGGTCCGTGGCGCGGTTCGCAGGGCTTGCAACGGGGCGGGGTCGGCGGGTGGTGGGCACGGCAGGCTCCTTCGGCGGCCCGGCTCAGCGCCGCAGTGGTGCGGGCTCGGCCACCAGGCCTTCGGACGGATATTGCCGCAGGAAGTCCCGCTGCCGCTCCACCGGACTGTCGAGCCATGCGTCGTAATCGGCCTCGTCGAGAACCACGACCATGCGCTTCTCGTCCGCGGGCTTGTGGAATCGCCGCATCAACGGGTGGTCGTCGGCGTTGATCGTGAGCATGGTGAAGCTGAGCACCGGACGGCCGTCGGGCGCCTTCCAGACGCTCCACAGGCCCGCCAGGCCCATCGGCCGGCCGTCGGCGCGGGCGATGCGCCAGCGCACTGCCTTGCCCGTTTCCCAGTTCGGCTCGTAGATCGCCTCGGCCGGCACGATGCAGCGCTGCCCGCGCCGCCACGCGTCGCGGAAGCTCGGCTTCTCGTGGACGGTCTCGCTGCGCGCGTTGTATGTCCGCCGGCCGAACGCGATCTCCTTGGCCCAGGCCGGCAGCAGCCCGAACAGGCCGAGCTCGGCCTGCCGCTCGAGTTCGACGCGATCGCGCGCGCGCACCACGAAGGGCGCGAAGTAACCGGGCCAGGTCTCGGGCGGCACCACGTCCTTCGGGCGCTCGACGCCGAAGAAGGTCAGCAGCCGGTCCTGCGCGGTGACGGGGTGGTAGTTGGCGCACATGCGCCGGAGGGTATGCGAGCGGCGGCAGGCTGCCGGGCCGGCCGCTTGGGCCGTCGCAGGACAGTCCCGGGCGCGGCCTGGCGCCCGGAATCAGCCAAATCGCAGGAACAGGCGGCTGTAGGGGGCCTTCAAGCCACCCAAGGCCTTGCGCATCGCGTCGCGATCCTGCGCCAGCGTCGCCGCGCGCAGCGCCACCACCGATTCGACGACGGCCTTTCGTGCGGCCACGAACTCCGGGTCCGAGGCCAGGTCGGCCGGGGCCTGCGACTCGAGCCGCTCCGCCAGGTACCCCAGCGCCCCGACACGCGCCATCAACTCCATCGCGCCCTGAGGCGCCGCAACGAGGGCAGGCCCTTCGACGAGCACGTGTTCCATCACCTCGTGGTAAGCGTTCATCGCATCGCTGAACACCACCACCCCGTTGCGCTGCCGAAGCGCCGCGAGCAGGTCCCGAACCTTCTCGAGTTCCTCGTGCGCCTCGGGCAGCTTGCCGGCCTTGATCAGCGCCTCGGCCTCGCCATACGTGCTGGACACCTGCGCCAGCGTCGCCGCGAATCGGGGGTCCCCGGCATAGGGCACCGGCGGGGCGGCGACGAAGCGCGCGACGACGGCCTGCCACGCGCGCACGGCCTCGGCGATGGCGCGCTCCGACTCCACCTGTGCCTTGCCGTTGGTACGGAACAGGGCAGCGCGATACGGGACATACGCCGCTTGCATCGCGTCGGTGACCGGGTCGGCCGCGTGCGCGGACGGCGATCCGGTCGACAGCGCGACACCCAGTGCGAACGTGGACAGGACTTCGCCCGGCCACCTCACGGCTTGAAACCCCCGCACGGATCGCCGCGAGGTGTCCCCAAGGCTTGACCGCGCTCCTTGGCCCGGGCCGCCATCAGCTCGCGATGGCGCGCCATTTCGGCGACGCACTCCTCGTGCGTCTTCACGGCCTGCATCCGGGTACGGTGCTCGTTGCGCTCCGCCTCGGTCATCATGGCCCAGCCGGGCGTCACATCGGTACCCCAGCGCGCGCCCCGGCCATGCCCAGCACCCCCGGGGCCCATGCCGGCCCCAGGGCCGGTCCCAGGGCCGGCGCCAGGCCCGGGTCCCGGACCGGGCCCTGACGGTTGCGCGATGGCCACCGTCCCCACCCACATCGCCAACACGATCGCCGTGCCCGAGAACACCCGTCGGAGGTCGTTCATGCTCCATCTCCTTTGCGACGGCCGACATCAAGACCCTCCAGCAAACGATCGCGACGGACGTCGGCCCGTGACGCATCGTGGCAAGGCGTGGCGGCCGCGGCGTTGACGGCTCTCAATCCCAGCAACAGTCCGGGCCTGCCGACGCCGCGGTGACGTGACGGCCGTGCAGGCGTGATCAGCGCGCATCGACGCGCCGGCCCTGGGCGTCGTAGAAGATCGTGGTGGGCAACCCGACCGAGCCGACCTCCGGGCCGAGCGCGCGTCCACGATCGAGCCACACCCCCTGCAGCGCGAGGCCCTCGCGCTGCAGGTAGTCGCGCACGACGCCCTCGGTCTCGCCCTGGTTGAGGCGCACCAGGTGGCCCACAGGTTGACCACCGCGGGCCGGCCGGCGACCACCTCGGGCAAGGCGGCGCCGCGGCGATCGTCGAGCGCGGTGAGTTCGACACGCGGCACCGGGTCGCCGATGCCCGAGCCGCCGGCCAGCAGCAAGGCCCCCTGGCCGGCGCCCCACACGCCGAGCCCGATCAGCGCCGCCCCGCCGACCGGGCGGCGCAGGTCGCGGCCCCGCAGCACCGACGCGGCCAGCCACGCCGCGGCCACGACCCAGCCGACGGCCGGCTGCCAGCCCCCGTCGCGGATGTCGAGGATCGACCATGGCGAGGCCGCATAGGCGCCGGCATTCATCGCGACGTGCGCGAGGCGCGCGGCCAGCAGGCCGAACAGGGCCGCGAGCCACACCGCGTTCTCGGCGCGGCGCGGCCGATCGCCGGCGTCGGCTCCGCGGGCCAGCCGGCTTGCGGCGAGGGTGGCCACCCACAGGCCGACCAGCAGCACCAGGGGCTGGGCCGGGAAGGCCAGCGGTCCGATCGAGATGGCGAGCATGGGGCGACGGTCAGTCCGGGACGACGGCCGTGGCCTCGATCTCGACCTTCGCGCGGTCCTCCATCAACGCGCGCACCTCGACCGCGGTCATCGCGGCGTTGTAGGCGCCGATGAGTTCCCGGAAGGCGTGGCCCACCTCGCGACCGGCCGCGAGGTACTCGCGCTTGTCGGTCACGTACCAGGTCATGCGCACGATGTGCTCGGGCCGCCCGCCCGCCTCGGCGAGCACGTCGACGATGTGCTGCAGCGCCTGGCGGGCCTGGGCCGCGAAGTCGTCGGTGTGGAACACGCCCTGCGCGTCCCAGCCGATCATGCCGGCGATGAACACCATGCGGCCGCGCGCAGCCACGCCGTTGGCATAGCCCTTGGGGCGTGGCCATCCGGCCGGCAGCAGGACCTGGGGCGAGGGCAGGGTCATCGTGGAACTCCAGGTCGGCGTGGGCGGCAGGCGCGGGTGGGAGAGACGGGTGGGCGGGGCGATCGGCTCAGGCGGCCGACGTGAACTGCACGATCGCCGCGCGCAGGTCGGGCGGGACCTCGATGGCCTTGTGGGTCTCGAGCGAGGTGGTCACCAGCACCTGCTTGATCGACACGCGGCGCTGGCCGTCGGGGCCGTCGGCGTGCAGGTCGAGCGTGATCGAGCGCCCGCCCAGGTGCTGCACGCCGAGCGCGAGCGTGACGTCATCGCCGATGCGGCTGATCGCGCGGAAGTCAGCCTCCAGTCGGACCGTCGGCAGGCCGACGCGCCGCTGCATGATGAGGCCGGCATAGCTCAGGCCCAGGCCCTCGTCGACCCACTGCTCGACGAAGCCGTTGAACATCACGAAGTACTGCGGGAAGAACACGATGCCGGCCGGGTCGCAGTCCGAGAAGCGGATGCGGCGCGGGCGGGCGAAGTGGATGGGGGTCGAGGAGGCCTGGATCATGCAGGGTCGCGCAGCCGGAACCGCTGCAGCTTGCCGGTCTCGGTGCGCGGCAGCGCGGGGCGGAACTCGATCGCCCGGGGGTACTTGTAGGGCGCGATGGTCGCCTTGGCGTGATCCTGCAGGGCCTTGACCATGCCTTCGTCGCTGGCGTAGCCCGGGCGCAGCACCACGAAGGCCTTGACGACCTGGCCGCGCTCCTCGTCCGGCACGCCGACCACGCCGCACTCGGCCACGGCCGGGTGGGCCAGCAGCGCGTCCTCGACCTCGGGAGCGCCGATGTTGTAGCCGGCCGAGACGATCATGTCGTCGGTGCGCGACTGGAAGTGGAAGTAGCCGTCGGCGTCCATCAGGTAGGCGTCGCCGGTGAGGTTCCAGCCGCCTTGCACGTACTGCTTCTGGCGCGCGTCGTCGAGGTACTTGCAGCCGGTCGGGCCCTTGACCGCCAGGCGCCCGACCGTGCCGGGCGGCACCGGCCGCAACTGGTCGTCGACCACGCACGCGCGATAGCCGGGCACCACGGTGCCGGTGGCCCCGGGGCGGGCGTGGGCCTCGTCGGCGCTGATGAAGATGTGCAGCATCTCGGTGGACCCGATGCCGTCGATCATCTCGATGCCGGTCGCGTCCTTCCACAGGGCGCGCGTCGCCGCGGGCAGCACCTCCCCGGCCGAGACGCACTGGGCGAGCGAGCCGCCATGCGGGCGACCGATGCGGCGCGCCCGCGCGGCCTCGGCCATCGCGCGGTAGCTGGTGGGCGCGGTGAACAGCACGGTGGCGCCCGTGGCCGCGATCGCGTCGAGCAACGCCGGCGGCGAGGGCTTGTCGACCAGCACCGTGCTCGCGCCGACGCTCATCGGGAACAGCACCAGCCCGCCCAGGCCGAAGGTGAAGGCCAGCGGCGGGCTGCCGATGAACACGTCGTCGCGCGTGGGCCGCAGCACGTGCCGCGGCCAGCAGGCGCAGGCGGCCATCACGTCGCGGTGGAAGTGCATCGTCGCCTTGGGCTGCCCGGTGGTGCCCGAGGTGAAGGCGAACAGGCAGGTGTCGGTGGCCGCGGTGGGCACCGTCGCGAAAGCCCCCGCCTTCCCTTCCACCGCCGCATCCAGGCTGCCGGTCGGACGACGAAGCTGAGCACGCGCTGCAGCACCGGATGTATGCGCGCCACCTCGAGCAACTCGTCGCGCAGGTCGTGCTGCGTCAGCGCGACGCTGACCTGGGCCTTCTCGACGATGACCGCCAGCTCGCGGGCCCGCAGCATCGGCATCGTCGCGACCGCGATCGCGCCGGCCTTGACGACGCCGAACCAGCAGGCCACCAGCATCGGCGTGTTGGCGCCACGCAGCAGGACGCGGTTGCCGGGCACGACCCCCAGGTCGTCGACCAGGACCTGGGCGACCTGGTTGGCGCGATGCTGGAGCTCGGCGTAGGTCCACGCCTCGCCGGCAGGCGTGCGCAGGCACACCCGTTCACCGTCGCCGGCGGCCACTCGTGCATCGAGCAGTTCGGCGGCGCAGTTCAGGCGCTCGGGGAACTGCAGGTCCGGCCCTTCGAAGAGGAACTCGGGCAGGTCCTCGGGCCGCGGCAGGCGGTCGAGCGCGAACGTGTCGACGTGGGCGGTGAAGGATCGGGACATGGCACCTCCTGCGTCAGCCGCCGGCCTGCGTCGCGGCCCTGACCAGCTCGCGGCCGATGATGAGCTGCTGGACCTCGCTGGCCCCCTCGTAGATGCGCAGCGCGCGGATCTCGCGGTACAGGCGCTCGACGGTCTCGCCGCTCCTGACGCCCTGCCCGCCGAACAGCTGCACCGCGGCGTCGATCACCTGCTGCGCGCCTTCGGTGGCGGCGAGCTTCGCCATCGCGGCCTCGCGCGTCACGGCATGGCCCTGGTCGCGCCGCCAGGCCGCGCGGTAGGTCAGGAGCGCCGCTGCGTCGACCGTGGTGGCCATCTGCGCCAGGCGCGCCTGCGTGAGCTGGAAGTCGGCCAGGCGCGCGTCGAACATGCGGCGCGCGAGCGACCGGTCCAGGCCCTCGGCCAGCGCTCGGCGCGCAAAACCCAGCGCCGCCGCCGCGACCGAGGTGCGGAACACGTCGAGCGTGCGCATCGCGATCTTGAAGCCCTCGCCGGCAGGCCCCAGGCGTTGGGCCAGTGGCACGCGGCAGTTCGCGAAGCGCAGCGTGGCCAGCGGGTGCGGCGCGATCACGTCGAGCCGCTCGGCGATCTCGAAACCGGGCGTCCCGGCCTCGACCACGTAGGCGCCGATGTCGCGCGTGCCGCGGCGCGGCGCCTCGGCGGCCGCGCCGGCCGGTGCGCCCGAAGCGTGTTCGCGCACGAACACCACGTAGACATCGGCGATGCCGCCGTTGGAGATCCAGGTCTTGGTGCCGTCGAGCACGGCGTGATCGCCCTCGATCCGCGCGGCGCACTGCATCGCGGCCACGTCGGAGCCGGCATCGGGCTCGGACAGCGCGAAGGCCGCGATGGCCTCGCCGCGCGCCACGCGCGGCAGCCAGCGCGCGCGCTGCTCGTCGGTGCCCGCGAGGCTGATCGCGCCCGAGCCCAGGCCTTGCATCGCGAACGCGAAGTCGGCCAGGCCGTCGTGCCGCGCGAGCGTCTCGCGGGCCAGGCAGAGCATGCGCGTGTCGAGCACGTCGCTGGCGCCGCCGTGCGCCACGCCGGCCACCGCGTGGCGCAACCAGCCGTCGCGGCCGAGCTGGCGGACCAGGTCGCGGCAGCGCGCATCGACGGCCGCGCGGTCGTGCGGGTGCGGCGCCTCGGCCAGCGCGGCGCGCGCCCAGGCGTCGAGCGACTCGGCGAAGCGACGGTGGCGGCCCTCGAAGAATGGCCAGTCGAGATGGTCGAGGGCGGGGTCGGCCGCGGCGGCCGAGGGGGCATGGGGACCCGAGGCGCCAGGGGTCGTCGGCGTGGAGGTCGGCGTCGGGGTCGGCCCCGCCGTGGGAGTCGTCCCGGCCGCGGGGGATGGGTTCGAGGACATCACGGGCCTCCGCAGGTCGTCGCCACGAGCGTTCAATCGCCCTGGAACACCGGCCGGCGCTTGGCCGAGAAGGCCTCGTAGGCGCGCCGGTAATCCTGGGTCATCATGCAGATCGCCTGCGCCTGCGCCTCGGCCTCGATCGCCTGCTCGATCGTCATGGCCCACTCCTGGTGCAGCATGGTCTTGGTCATGCCGTGCGCAAAGGCCGGGCCCTCGGCCAGCTCGCGCGCGAAGGCCTGCGCCTCGACCAGCACGGACTCGGGCGCGACCAGGCGGTTGAAGAACCCGGCGCGCTCGGCCTCGTCGCCCGGCACGGAGCGGCCGCTGTAGAGCCACTCGCTCGCCCGCCCCTGCCCGATGATCCGCGGCAGCATCGCGCAGGCGCCCATGTCGCAGCCGGCCAGCCCGACGCGGTTGAAGAGGAACGCGGTCTTGCTGCGCGCGGTGCCGAAGCGCAGGTCGGACGCCATCGCCAGGATCGCGCCGGCCCCGGCGCAGACGCCGTCGACCGCGGCCACGATCGGCTGCGGGCAGGCGCGCATCGCCTTGACCAGGTCGCCGGTCATGCGCGTGAACATCAGCAGCTCGGGCGCCGGCAGGCCGATCAGCGGGCCGATGATCTCGTGCACGTCGCCGCCGGAGCAGAAGTTGCCACCGGCGCCCACCAGCACCACCGCGCGCACGTCGGGCGCGTGGCGCAGCGCGCCAAAAAGGTCGCGCAGCTCGGCGTACGAGTCGAAGGTCAGCGGGTTCTTGCGCTCGGGCCGGGCCAGCGTGATGGTGGCGACGCCGCCCGCGCACTGCCACTCGAAATGGCGGGCCGCGTAGCCGGCCATCGGGCGGCGATTGCCCGCGGCGAGCGCCGGGTCGAGGGACTTCGGGGCGGCGTTCATCGGGGGCGGGGCAGTGGGCGACGGTTCGGTCATCGCGCGGTCTCCAGGTGCTGCAGGCGCAGGGTGCCCAGGTGGGCGTAGAGCTGGCGCATCGTGCGCTCGTCGAGGCCGGCGAACAGCTCGACCACCCAGGCCTCGTGCTCGCGGGCCATGGCCTCGAAGCCGCGGCGGCCCTCGGGCGTCAGGCGCACGATCCACGCGCGCCGGTCGCCCGGGCTCGCCTCGCGGGTCACCAGGCCGTCGCGCTCGAGCTCGTCGGTCAGCCCGGTCACGTTGCCCCCGGTCACCATCAGGTGCTGGGAGAGCTCGCGCATCTTCAGGCCCTCGGGGTGGCGGTGCAGCTGCGCCAGGTAGTCGAATCGCGCCAGCGACACGCCGAAGCGCTCGCGCAGCCGGCGGCGGATCTCGGCCTCGAGCTGCGCGGTGCAGGCCAGCAGGCGCAGCCACAGCTTGAGCGCCGCGTGGTCGTCGGAGCGCACGCCGGCCTCGAGCCCGAGCTCCTGCGCCTCGCCGAGGCGCCGCAGGGTGGCATCGGCGCGGTTCATGCCATCACCTCGCCGCCTGGCGGCCGCGGCCCCTGGCCGGGTATCGCAAGGGTGTCGGCCCGAAACGCGATGGCGACCCCCGTGTGATTCACGCCATCACCTCGCCGCCCGACACGGACAGGCAGCCGCCTCGTCGCGGCACAGCCAGGCGACCAGCGCGGCGACCTCGCGCGGCTGCACCAGCCGCTGCTGCGGGTTCGACGCCGCCAGGCTGGCGCGCGCCTCGTCGGCGCTGCGGCCCGTCGTGGCGACGATGCGCTCGATGCTCTCGCGCAGCAGCTCGGTCTCGGTGTAGCCGGGGCACACGGCGTTGACGGTCACGCCCTTGCGTGCGAGCTCCAGCGCCAGCGAGCGCGTGAGCCCCACCACCCCGTGCTTGGCCGCCACGTAGGCACTCACGTAGGCGTAGCCCTTCTGCCCCGCCGTGCTGGCGACGTTGACGATGCGCCCGCCGCTGGCGTTCCCCTCCGCGGCGACGGCCTGTGCACCCGCCTGCAGCAGGTCGGGCAGCGCCGCCTGCGTGGCCAGGAAGGTGCCGGTGAGGTTCAGGTCGAGCATGCGCTGCCACAGCGCGCGGTCGGTGCGCGCGAAGGGCGCGCTCTCGGCCGCGCCGGCGTTGTTGACCAGGATGTGCAGCGGCCCGAGCTGCCGCCGCGCCGCCTCGAAGGCGGTGGCCAGCGCGTCGGCGTCGGTGATGTCGGCCACCGCGATGCCGTGGGGCCCGCCGGGCAGGCGCGCGGCCGTCTCGGCCAGGGCCTGCGGCTGGCGACCCAGCAGCGTGACGCGCGCACCGTCTTCGGCCAGCGCCCCGGCGATGGCGGCGCCGATGCCGCGCGCCGC
>JALOSQ010000266.1 GCA_025458335.1 Ideonella sp. | reverse complement strand
AAGCTGGTCGAGCTCATCGGCGCCGGGCCGGTGAACAACGGTCTGTTCCAGGCGATGGCCAAGACCCTGGCGGGCCAGATGGACGGCCTGAAGTTCGAGCTCGACAACGCCCGCAAGGACGTGCGCTACTACACCCACCTCGCCGAGGGCCTGGCGGTGCCGACGGTCATGGGCGAGGCGGTCCACCAGTCGCTTGCGCTGGCCAGCGCGCTGGGCCACGGCCGCAAGTTCGTGCCCTCGCTGGTCGAGGCGCAGGAGCAGTTGGCGCACGTGCAACTCGTGCCGCGCGCCTGAGGGCGGCCGGCAACGTCGTCCACCGCCCTCGCCTGCGCACCCCGCCCACCATGTGCCCGGTATCGCGACCCCTCACGACCGCGTCGAGCCGGCGTCGCCAGGAGACCTCATGACCGCCCGACTCATCGGCAAGACCGCCCTTGTCACCGCTGCTGGCGCCGGCATCGGCCAGGCCACCGCCCTGGCCTTCGCCCGCGAAGGCGCGCGCGTGATCGCCACTGACGTCAACCCTGCCCTGCTCGAGCCGCTGGCTGCCGCCGGCTGCATCACCGAGAAGCTCGACGTGCTCGACCCTGCCGCGATCCAGGCCGCGGCGGCGCGGCACTCCGGCGTCAACGTGCTGTTCAACGCGGCCGGCTACGTGCACGCCGGGACGGTGCTCGACTGCACCGAGGACCAATGGGCCTTTGCCTTCGACCTGAACGTGCGCTCGATGTACCGCACGATCAAGGCCTTCGTGCCCGCCATGCTCGCCGCTGGCCGAGGGTCGATCATCAACGTCGCGTCGGCGGCCGGCAGCATCAAGGGGGCCCCCAACCGCTTCGTGTACGGCAGCACCAAGGCCGCGGTGATCGGCCTGACCAAGGCAGTGGCAGCCGACTTCATCGCCAAGGGGGTGCGCTGCAACGCGATCTGCCCGGGCACGGTCGAGTCGCCCTCGCTGCGCGACCGGATCGCCGCCCAGGCCCAGGCCAGCGGCCAGACTGCCGAGCAGGTCGAGGCGATGTTCATCGCGCGCCAGCCGATGGGCCGGCTCGGCCGTGCCGACGAGATCGCCGCGCTCGCGGTCTACCTGGCCAGCGACGAGTCGGGCTTCACCACCGGCACCACGCAGCTGATCGACGGCGGCTGGACACTCTGAATCCACGACACCACACCCAACGGAGACTCTCCCATGAAGCTGCTGCGCCACGGCCCGAAGGGCCACGAGAAGCCCGGTCTGCTCGACGCCGAGGGCCGCGTGCGCGACCTGTCGCCGCTGATGGCCGACATCACGCCGGCCACGCTGTCGCGGGCCGGCCTCGCGGCCTTGCGATCCGTCGACGTCTCCGCGCTGCCTGTGGTGCCGCAGGGCGAGCTGGCCGTGCCCTGGACCGGCATGGGCAAGTTCATCTGCATCGGCCTCAACTACGCCGACCATGCAGCCGAGTCGAACCTGCCGATCCCAAAGGAGCCGATCGTCTTCATGAAGCCCACCAGCGTGGCGGTGGGCTGCAACCACGCCGTCGTGCTGCCCAAGGAATCGGTCAAGACCGACTGGGAGGTCGAGCTCGGAGTCGTGATCGGCTCGACCGCACGCTACGTCTCCGAGGCCGATGCGCTCGAGCACGTGGCCGGCTACTGCGTGGTCAACGACATCTCCGAGCGCGAGTACCAGCTGGAGCGCGGCGGCACCTGGGACAAGGGCAAGGGCTGCGACACCTTCGGCCCGGTCGGGCCCTGGCTCGTCACCGCCGACGAGGTGGGCGACCCGCAGAACCTGTCGATGTGGCTCGAGGTCAACGGCAAGCGCTGGCAGAACGGCAGCACCAAGACCATGGTCTTCGGCGTGGCACAGCTCGTGAGCTACGTGAGCCGATTCATGAGCCTGCACCCCGGCGACCTGATCACCACCGGCACGCCGCCGGGCGTGGGCATGGGCGCCAAGCCGAATCCGGTCTACCTCAAGCCCGGCGACACGATGCGTCTGGGCATCGAGAAGCTCGGCGAGCAGCGCCAGACCGTGCACGCCTGGGACCCGGCGCTGATCGACGGCTGATCTTCCGGTACCGCTGCCGCCCTTCCCCCGACGCCCTGCCGCCCGGCCACCGACGTCCTGCCGTGACGATGACCGCCCCGTTCATCCGCATCCACCCCGATGACAACGTCGTCATCGCCCGCACCCAGCTCGTGTCGGGCACCCGGCTCGAATCCGAGGGCGTGACCGTCAGCGGCCTCGTGCCGCCGGGCCACAAGCTGGCCACGCGGGCGATCGCGGCCGGGCAGCCCGTCAGGCGCTACGGCCAGGTCATCGGCGCGGCCACGCAGGACATCGCCCCCGGCCAGCACGTGCACACGCACAACCTGGCCTTCAGCGACTTCGCCCGGCAGCACGAACCGGGCGCCGGCGCGAGCGCCACCGCGTACGTCGCCGAGCCGGCCACCTTCGACGGCATCGTCCGTCCGGACGGGCGGGTGGCGACGCGCAACTACCTGGGCGTGCTGACCAGCGTGAACTGCTCGGCCACGGTGGCGCGGGCGATCGCCGACCACTTCCGCCGCGACATCCGGCCCGAGGCCCTCGCGGATTTCCCCAATGTCGATGGCGTCGTGGCCCTGACGCACGGCATGGGGTGCGCGACCGCCAGCGATGGCGAGGAGTTGCAGGTCTTGCGCCGCACCCTCGGTGGCTACGCGCGGCACGCCAACTTCGCCGGCGTGCTGATCGTGGGCCTGGGCTGCGAGACCAATCAGATCCAGGGCCTGGTCGCGCAGGAGGGCCTCGCCGAAGGCGCGTGGCTGCGCACCTTCAACATCCAGGACACCGGCGGCACTGCCCGGACCGTCGCGCGCGGCGTCGAGCTGATCCGCGAGATGCTGCCGCACGCCAACCGCGTCGAGCGCCGGCCGGTGCCCGCCAGCCACCTGGTCGTCGGCCTGCAGTGCGGCGGCAGCGACGGCTACTCGGGCATCAGCGCCAACCCCGCACTCGGGGCGGCGGTCGACCGGCTGGTCCGCCACGGCGGCACGGCGATCCTGAGCGAAACGCCCGAGATCTACGGCGGCGAACACCTCCTGACCCGACGCGCCGCCGACCCGGCCGTGGCCGACAAGCTGCTGCGCCGCATCGCCTGGTGGGAGCAGTACACCGCCCGCAACGGCATGAAGATGGACAACAACCCTTCGGCCGGCAACAAGGCGGGCGGGCTCACCACCATCCTCGAGAAGAGCCTGGGCGCCATCGCCAAGAGCGGCACGACCAACCTGGTCGACGTGGTCGAGTTCGCGGAGCGCGTCACCGCCAGGGGATTCGTCTACATGGACACGCCCGGCTACGACCCGGTCTCGGCCACCGGGCAGGTCGCTGGCGGCGCCAACCTGATCTGCTTCACGACCGGCCGCGGCTCGGCCTATGGCTGCGCGCCTTCGCCCTCGCTCAAGTTCAGCACCAACACGGCGCTGTGGCGCCGACAGGAAGAGGACATCGACCTCGACTGCGGCACGATCGTCGACGGTCTCGAAACGGTCGACCAGGTCGGCGAACGCATCTTCCGCCTGATGCTCGAGACGGCCTCGGGCCGCGCCTCCAAGAGCGAGCGGCATGGCTACGGCCAGAACGAGTTCGTGCCCTGGCAGCTCGGCGCGGTGATGT
>JALOSQ010000265.1 GCA_025458335.1 Ideonella sp. | reverse complement strand
TCGCCGAGCTTGTTGGTGACGAACAGGCGCACCCGGTCGCCCTCGACCACCTCGATGGTCGGCCCGGGGCTCTGGCCGTTGTAGCCCCACAGGTGCGCCTTGAAGCCCGGTGCCATCTCACGCACCACGGGCTCGGCGACGAGGTGAAACTCCTTCACGCCGTTGTTCATGCGCCAAGGCAGGGTCCAGCCGTTGAGCGTGACGACTGGGCGATACGGCCGGCCGGTGGCCGGCTCCAGGGGCGGCAGGGTGTCGGGGCGGGTCTGGATGACCGGTTCGGGCAGGGCCGCCATCGCGACCTTGCTGACGGTGGCGGCGGTGGCAGCAGCGGTGATCGCGCCGGCGCCGCCCAGGAGTTGTCGTCGGGAAACCATGTCGGGGTCCTCGTGGGTGCGGTGTCTGGGCTGCGTGTCAGTGCGGATCGTTCCCACCCGCCGCCGGGCTGGCGACGGGGGCGACCATCGGGGCCAGGGCAGGCTTGCCCACCATCGCGAGCTCGAGGTCGGCCTCGGCCAGCCAGTACTCGCGCAGCGCGTCGATCGCGGCGTTGACGCCCCCGATCTGCGCACGCGCGTCGGCCAGCAGGTCGAACACGCCGATGAACATGCCGTTGTAGCGCAGCAGGTTCTCCTCGGAGATGCGGCGCTTGAGCGGCACGAGCTCGTCGCGGTGGTGGCGCGCGATGTCCCACGCGAAGCGCAGGTTCGAATAGGCCTCGCGCACCTCCGAGCGCGCGTCGATCGCCACCGCCGCGGCCCGGTGCAGCGATTGCCGGTACACGGCCTCGGCGCGCGCGACCCGGGCGGTACCCCAGTCGAACAGGGGCAGTTCCACGCTCACCTCCCAGCCGGTCTGCGTGGGCTCCTCGTTCGAGCTGTTGCGCATCGCCCCGAGCTCGAGCACGTTGACGAACCGCGTCGTGCGCGTCAGGCCGAGCTGGCGAGCGGTCTGCTCGGCGTCCAGCCGCGCGGCCTGCACGTCCAGCCGCTGGGCCATGGCCTCGCGCTCGACCTCCGGGCGCTCTGGCGGTGCGGCCGGGAGGTCAGGCAGGCGCTCGGGCAGCGTCAGGCGGGCCGTCTGGTCGCCCCACAACCCGAGCAGGCGCACGAGCCGCTCGCGGCGTGCACGCTGCTGTCCCTCGGCGCGGGCGAGCTCGAGCTGGGCCTCGGCCAGGAAGCCCTGCTCGCGCGCCCGCTGCAGCTTGCTGAAGTTGCCGACCTGCTCCATGCGGCGCGCCAGTTCGGCTCCGGCCTCGGCCGCTTGCACCACCTGGCGGCGATAGCGGACTGACTCCTCGGCTGCCACCGCCTCGATCCAGGCCTTGCGCGTGCTGGCGGCGTGCGCGATCAACTGGATCGCCACCTGCCGCTGCAGCGACTCCACGCGCCGTTGCTCCACCTGGGCGATGGCCGGCAAGGCCAGCAGGCGGGCCAGGCCCAGGTGCACGCTGCGCTCGATCTCGCGCTCGTCGCCGCGGCGGGATCGGCCGAAGCTGAACCCGGGGTTCGGCCACTGGCTCGCGGCGACGCGCTCGGTATCGGCCACGCCCAGCGAGGCCAGCGCCGCCTGCACACCGCGATGGTTGAGCAACGCCAGCTGCACCGCAGCCTCGGCGGTGAGCGGCGCGGCGAGGAGCTCGTCGACCCGGTGATCGATCGCGTTGGCCTCGCCGGACACCACGGCGAGCGGCTGGCCGGTGTGGCGCTGCACGAGCTCGGGCACTGGGCCCATACCGCCGTCGGGCGCGAGCGAGGCGCAACCGACCAGGGCCAGCGACAGCGCGGAGCCCAGCACGCAGGCCACGGACAGGCGCATGCGGTCCGATCGGGGCGCGATCGTGGGACGAGGCTTGAATCGATGTGTCATGCGGCCGCTCCCTCAGGGCCGGGGGCCTTGATGGCCTTGGTGACCGTGGTGCCGCTGATCGTGGTGCGTCGCAGGCTCGGGCTGAGCGCCGCCCCGCGCCGGGCTGCCGGTCGGAGCCGCAGGCGCCGCGGGCGATGGCGCCGGCGCGGGTGGCGGCGCAGCCTCGCGCGCGTAGGCGCGCCAGCCTCCCACCCGGTTCACGGTCTCGTTCGCGCTGCGCCAGGGGATCGGCGCATCGGCGGCGCCCGGCCCAGCCCCCGACAGGGCCGATCGATGCACGACGCGCGGCACAGACACGGCAGGGTCGGCAGGGTCGGGGCGGGTGCCGGGGCTGGCCACAGCCCGGGGCACGGGGCGGCTGTCCGGGGTGGCGGCGCCCGGCGTGGTCTGGCCCTGTGCGCGGGCCGGGACGGCAAGGGCGAGCATCACGACGCAGGGCAGGGCACGGGACAGGACGTTGCGCAACGCCCTGCGCAGTGCTGGCCTGGCGGGGCGGGTTCGGGACACCGCCGGGGCCGTATCACCGGCCGAGTCTGGGCAGAACATGAGGACCTCGTCTCGCCGAAGCGGAATGGGATGGCGCTGCCGCGCGCGGCCAACCCGGCGCGACCCGTCACGGGGCAGCGCGGTCTCCGGGGCCGGGCGGGTGTGGGCGCCGTGGGCGCCGGCGCTACCGCCGGCTCGTCAGGCGAGCGCGGGCCGAGGCGGCGGGGTAGGCGCGGCGGCCAGGAAGGACGCGAACGACACGGGCCGACCCGCCGAGGGCAGGCCGGGCGTCGTCGCGACGGCCGATGGAGGAGCGGCGCCGACAAGCCCGTGTCCCGCGAACGCGCAGCAGTCCAGGGCGGCTAGGCAACACGGGTCCTCGGCGTCGTGCCCCTGGCTGCCGTGAGCGGCCGGCAGCGAAAACCCCGAGCCTCCTGCCGGGTGGTGTGCGCAGGGCGCAACTCCGGCGAGTTCTGTCGAATCACCCGCCGCGGCGGGTACGGGGGGCAGCTCTGACCCGATGGTCGCGCCGTGCGGCGCCGACGCGGCCCCTGCGGCGCCCTGGGCTAGGCCGACCGATCCGAGGGCGTGAACAGGCAACAGCAAGGCGGCCCACAGGAGCCACCCGAGCTGCCAGCGTCGTTGCCATCTCCACATCGCACCGCAGTCTAGCGATGAACGAGGCGGCCGGCTTGCGCCACGTCAGCTGCCGCGGGGCGCGTGGCCGGACAGGTGGCCCGTCACGCGGGGCGATCGGCGAGGGCGCCGACCCCGCCTCTTCGCCTGCGACAGCCGGGGTGTCAGGCCACCGGCTCGAACGCGTAGCCGTTGGCCACCTGCACCGCGCGGCCGAACGACGGGAACGGGAAGTGGAACCCGCCGATCATCGCGTTGCGCCGCACGATGCCCTCGAACACCTCGCGACGCACCTTGCGCGCGGCCTCCGCGTCCATGTCGAACTGCACCGCCCAGTCTGGGTTGCGGGCGAACAGCTTCGGCACGTTGGTCAGGTCACCGACGAACACGAAGGTCTGGCCGCCGGACGTGACCTCGAACAGCGTGTGCCCTGGGGTGTGCCCATGGGCCGCAACGGAACGGATGCCCGGTGCGACCTCGGTGCCCGGCTCGAAGATCGACAGCATGCCAGCCGGCATCTGGCCGAAGGTGCGCCGCACGTTGGCAAACGCGCCCTTCATGCCCTCGGGCGCGGCCGCTGCGCGGGCCTCGTCCATCCAGAACGCGTGCTCGGGCGCCGGCACCAGCACCTTGGCCTTCGAGAACACGAACTCGCCCGCGCGGTT
>JALOSQ010000264.1 GCA_025458335.1 Ideonella sp. | reverse complement strand
CGGGCCAGGCGCGGCGCGCTGGTCAGCCAGTCGATCGCCGGCAACGGGTAATCCGAGCCCCACAGAAGGCGGGCATGCCAGTCGGTGCGCGTCAGCACCGCACGCAGCACCTCGGGACGCCGGTTCACCTGCGTGATCGCGGACAGGTCGCCGCGCACCTGCGCGCCGTGCGCCGGGTCGTCCATCAGGCGCGCGAAGAGCTCGAAGGCCGGCACCGAGGGTCGGCCCGGGGCGTCGAGGTCAGCGGCGTCGCCCAGGGACGCGCAGTGCGCGACGATCACCGTCACGCCGTGCGACAGCGGGGTGCGCAGCAGCAGCGGGTTGACCCACTCGTACCGTCGTGCCCCGGGCACCGCGACCTCCTCGCCGGCGTGACTGAGCAACGGCATCCCGAGCGCCGCCAGTTCGCGGTAGAAGCGCGCGTGGCGCGGCGCGGCCGGGTCGATGCCCTGCGCCGAGGGCAGCCACTTCACGCCGCGGGCGCCGGCCCGGTGCGCGGCGTGCAGGCGATCGATGGCGTCCGGCCGGTCGGGGTGGATCGAGGCGATCCATTCCCAGCCCCGCTCGCGCGCGACTTGCCCGGCATACCCATTGCCGGTCATGAACATCGTGCGATCGAGGTCTTCGCGGCCGTCGGGCGTGACGACGGCGTCGAAGGCCAGCAGCACCGGCCGCGCGCCGGCCGGAAACGGCTGCCACAGGGCGTCGAGCCGCTCCAGGTAGGCCTGCGACAGCGAATCCCCCCGGCCGGCCACGGCGCTGGCGCGCTCGATCACCTGTCGTCGCGCCCATTCGCCGAGTGCCCAGGGGCGCGTCGTTCGCGGGTGGATCCATGCGCCGTCGTGTGCCGGGGTGGCGTGCGTGTGGCCGCTGAACGTCCGGCGGCCAGCCCGCCGGGGCTTGCACGGCCGCCAGGGCCTGCGGCGCACGGAACAGCGTCAGGCCGGCCGTGAGCCCGCAGCACAGCGCCGCCCCGGCCCGCAGTGCGCCGCGCCGGCCGGTCCCTGCCTGCCGCGCCGTCAGGGGATCGTAGGATGCTCGTGCCACGTTCTCATCCCTTCGGCCCTGCCGCCCGCCGCATGCCCGCCTCCAGCCTGCTCGTCCTGATCGACGACATCGCCACGATCCTGGACGACGTCTCGGTGATGACCAAGGTGGCGGCCAAGAAGACCGCCGGCGTGCTCGGGGACGACCTCGCCCTCAACGCGCAGCAGGTCACCGGGGTTCGCGCCGACCGCGAACTGCCGGTGGTGTGGGCCGTTGCGAAGGGCTCGCTGCTGAACAAGGCGATCCTGGTGCCGGCGGCCCTGGCGATCAGTGCCTGGGCGCCGTGGCTCGTGACGCCCTTGCTGATGGTGGGCGGCGCCTTCCTGTGCTACGAGGGCTTCGAGAAGGTGGCGCACCGGTGGCTGCACAGGCCCGAGGACGCCGCCGCCGCTCACGCCCGACTCGCGCAGGCGGTGACCGACCCGGCGGTCGACCTCGTCACGGCCGAGCGCGACAAGATCAAGGGCGCGGTGCGAACCGACTTCGTGCTGTCGGCGGAGATCATCGCGATCACGCTGGGCGTCGTGGCCCAGCAACCGCTGCCGCAGCAGGTCGCGGTGCTCGGCGGCATCGCGCTGTTGATGACGATCGGCGTGTACGGCCTGGTGGCCGGCATCGTGAAGCTCGACGATCTCGGCCTGCACCTGGCCTCGCTGCCGCCCGGCGCGATGGCCGCGCGTGCCCGCCAGGCGATCGGCCGCGGCATCCTGCGTGCGGCTCCATGGCTCATGAAGGGCCTGTCGATCGCCGGGACGGTCGCGATGTTCCTGGTCGGCGGCGGCATCCTGACGCACGGCTGGCCGGCCGCTCACCACGCCATCGAGCAGGCGACTGTGGCGATCGCGACGGCGGCAGGTGGTCTCGATGCCATGCTGGCCAGCGGGCTGGCCTCGATTGCCACGCTGGTCGGGGATCTGCTCTTCGGCCTGGTCGCCGGGGGGCTGATCGTGGCCGTCGTGTCGCTGGCCCGGCGGTTGTTCGGCAGGACACCACAGGCGGCCTGAAGCGACGGCCGCGCGGAGAGGCCGGCCGAAGGGGCCGGCCGCCACGATGGCGTCAGGCGAGCTTGCCGAGCGTGCCCGTCTCCTCGGCCAGAAGGTAGTAGAAGGTGACGCGGCTCTTGGTGCGGTCGGCCTTCATCCGGTCGACGACCTTGGCCATGGCGCCATCGGCCGTGGCCGCATCGAGCCCGAGCTTCTTGGCGGCGAAGCCTTCGCGGATCGTCGCGAGTTCCTTGGGGTCGCTGCCCGACACGAGCGACGAATCGCGGTTCTGCAGTGCGATGCCGCAATACCTCACGATGGCCTTGACGGCATCGGCATTGACGGTGGTGGTGTACTTGGCCACATCGGCCGCGTAGTCGCTCATGGGACCTCTGCCAGGGTCATCTCGCGCCCCGGCCGCGCGACTGTAGCCGCGCCCGGGGGCGATGACATGACCGTGCAACCCCGCGGTCGTCGCCGGCCGCGGCGGTGATCAGCGCGGTCGCGCGGGTGGCTCGCCCTCGCCAGCGAGGAAGAGGGCCGGATCGACCCATGCGCGATTCAGCGCGACCGACCAGTGCAGGTGCGGGCCGGTGACACGGCCGGTGGCGCCCACGGCCCCCAGGCGCTGGCCGGCCGCGACCGGCTCGCCGACGCGGACGTCGATGGCGCTGAGGTGGCACATCATCGTGAGCAGGCCGCTGCCGTGGTCGACCCAGACCGTGCGACCGTTGAAGAAGTAGTCGCCGGTGTCGATCACCTGGCCCGGCAACGGCGCGGCGACCGGGGTGCCGACGGGCGCGGCGATGTCCATGCCGTTGTGCGGGGCCCGTGGCTGGCCATTGAAGACCCGACGGGATCCGAAGGACCCGGTGCGCACGCCCGTCACCGGCAGGTCCATGCGCAGCCGTGCGGGCACGACCGGGCTGTGCGTCGCCGCCACCCGCGCCAGGTGGATGCGCTCTCGCTCGTGCCGCGCCAGGTCGGCGGGGGACAGGTCGACATGCCGGGGCGGCACGGTCAGCCGCTGTTCGGCGTAGGGGTGCGGTTGGACGTCGAATGCGAGGTTCCGGGCGTCGGCGCCGTGGCCGACGCGGACCTCCTGCGGACCGGGTGCAGCCGACAGCGGAATGCCGACCACGGCCGTCCACGCGTCGTCCGAGCCGACGACCAACACCTCGTGCTCCCCGTACCACGCGCGTGGTCGCTGCGGTGCCGCCCCGAGCGGGAGCAGCACGATGCCGCCAGGCACTGCGCGGGCGTCGGGCCAGCCATCGCGCCATGACCCGGCCATGGGGGCTGGAGCCGGTGGGGCGGACACGGCCGTGGCCCTCGCGATCCGCGGGCGGCCCCCCGCCAGCACGGCGCCGACGGTGACACCCACGGCGACCAGACCCCGGAAGCAGGCGCGCCGCGAGCCGGCCGGGACGGCGTGGGGGCGCCTGGCCCGGCTCATCGCGGCGGACCGGCGTCGCGGCGCGTCAGGCCGTGGATCAAGGCGCCGGCAGCGAGCCCTGCGAGGGCCGCTCCCAGTTCGTACGCCCCGGCGCCCAGGCCCGCGATGGCCGGGCCCGGGCACACGCCGGTCAGGCCCCAGCCGATGCCGAACAGGGCCGACCCGACGATCGTGTTTCGGTTCAAGGCCGACGGGTGCGGCCGGAACGGTCCGCCGAGCCACGGCGCGCGTAGCAGGCGCGGGGCCACCTGGTAGGCCACCAGGGTGACGGCCACGGCACCGCCCAGCACGAGCATCAGGCCGAAGTCCTGGAAACGCAGGAACCCCAGCACGACCTCGGGGCGGATCATCGTCGAGAGTGCCAGGCCGAACCCGAACAGGGCGCCGCACAGCAGCACCACGACGAGCCGCACCGCGCTGTCCGAGCTCGACGGGGCGTTGGAGGCAGAGGCGGTCGTCATGTCAGGCTCCGAACAGGCGCGCGGTGAGGTTGGCGGTCAGGAACGCGGTCGCCATGAAGGTCAGCACCGCCACCAGCGACGGGGCTTGCAGCGACGCCAGCCCGCAGATGCCGTGGCCGGCGGTGCAGCCGTTGGCGAGCCTCGCGCCGTAGCCCGCGACCAGCCCGCCGATGAACAGCTGCAGCAACGGGATGTCCACCGAGACGCGCTCCGCCGGCCCGAGCCAGATCCACCAGGCCGCTGCCCCGAGGATCAGCCCCGCCGCGTACACCAGGCGCCAGCGGCGGCTGCCGACGAGTGCCTCCTGGCGGAAGAACGGCTTGCGGCTGAAGAAGGACCAGGTCGACGAGAACACGGTGCTCATGCCGCCGACCAGGCCGGTCGCGACGAAGAGCAGGGCCATGCCCAGGCCCATCACGAGGCCGCCCGCGAGGTAATGGCCCCAGCCGAGCGGAAAGAGGGAGGTGAGGTCGAGGTTCATGCCGCGAATCTAAGCCCTCCGCGGGGCTCTCCGTGCCGCGGGCGCGCTTTTGTCACTAGGATCCGAGTTGCCGTCGCCAGTCGGCGACCCGGTCAGCCGCCTGTCCTGCCCATGAGCGAAACCCTGCACGCCCGTATCGGCCGCGAGGCCGCAACGCGCCGCGCCGCGGCGCTCACGTCCGCGCGCGAGGCAGACGGTCGCCTGTACGCCGGGCACTTCGGCCTGCAGCAGGATCCGTTCTCGCTGGCGCCCGATCCGCGCTACCTGTTCATGAGCGAGCGCCATCGCGAGGCGCTGGCCCACCTCCTGTACGGGCTGCGCGGCGGCGGCGGCTTCGTGCTGCTGACCGGCGAGATCGGGGCCGGCAAGACCACGGTGTGCCGCTGCTTCCTCGACCAGGTGCCCGCGAGCTGCAACGTCGCCTACATCTTCAACCCGAAGCTGTCGGTGATGGAGCTGCTGCAGGCGGTGTGCGACGAGTTCGGCATCGCCGTCACCGCGCGCAGCGGTGGCGCGCCGACCGTCAAGGACCATCTCGACCCGCTGAACGACTTCCTGCTGCGTGCGCACGCGGCCGGGCGGCACAACGTGCTGATCATCGACGAGGCGCAGAGCCTGTCGGCCGACGTGCTCGAGCAGCTGCGCCTGCTCACCAACCTCGAGACCAACGAGCGCAAGCTGCTGCAGATCATCCTGATCGGGCAGCCCGAACTGCGCGAGCTGCTGGCGCAACCGGCGCTCGAGCAGCTGGCCCAGCGTGTCGTGGCGCGCTACCACCTCGACGCGCTCAGCGAGAGCGAGACCGCCTACTACATCCGCCACCGGCTCGCGGTGGCCGGCATGACGGGCGTGATGCCGTTCGACCGCGAGGCGCGGCGACGCATCCACGAGCTCACGCGTGGCGTGCCCCGGCGCATCAACCTGCTGTGCGATCGGGCGCTGCTCGGCGCCTACGTGGCCGGCGTGCCGCGGGCCGATCGGGCGGCCGTGGACCGCGCGGCGGCCGAGGTGTTCGACCTGCCCGCGGCGCCGCCGTCGCGTGCGGGCGCGACCGCCGTGCCGCCCTGGATCTGGGGGGCGCTGACCGCGGGCGGGTTGATGCTCGCCGGTGTCGCCGCGTGGCAGTGGGCCAGCACGCGTGCGAGCGGGCCGCCGGTCACGGCCCCGGTACCGGCTGTGGCCGAAGGCAGTGCGGTGCCCGCGCCGGGCGCTCGCACGCCGTCGGCCGCGCCGTGAGGGCGGCCCGCATGTCGCTGATCCTCGACGCCTTGCGCAAGTCCGAAGCCGAGCGCGAGCTCGGTCGTGTCCCCGGCCTGCGCGCCCAGACGCTGAGGCTCGATGATCCGGAGTCGGTGCCCGTGCCGCGCGCCGGCATGCCGCCATGGGCCTGGGCCGCGGTGGGTGCGGCCGTTGCCGTGCTCGTGCTCGCGACCGCCTGGGTGGCCGGGCGAGCCGCGGCGCCGAGCCCGCCGGCGCGCGTCGATGCGGGACCGGTGACAGATGCCCCGGCCGCCGCCCCGGCGGAGACGGTCGCGGCGGTTGCGGCGGTCGCGCCCGCGCCCGCGCCCGCAGCCGAGGCCGCCACCGCGCCCAAGGCCACGCCGCCCGGCGCGCCATCGGCACCACCGGTGACCGCTCCGGCGGGTGGCGCATC
>JALOSQ010000263.1 GCA_025458335.1 Ideonella sp. | reverse complement strand
GCGAGAACATCTACCCGTCCGAGGTCGAGTCGGTGCTCGCGGCGCACCCGGCCGTGCAGGACGTGGCCGTGGTCGGCCTGCCGGATGCGACCTGGGGCGTGCCGGTGGACGAGGCCACGCTGATCGACTGGTGCCGCGACCGCATGGCGGGGTTCAAGCGGCCCAAGCGCGTGCGCTTCGTGCCCGAGGGCGAGATGCCGCGCACGGCCACCGGCAAGCTGCAGCACCGCGTGCTTCGCGAGCGGCTGGCGCGAGAAACCGAGGTGGCTGGAGGCGCGTGACGGGCGGCATCGCCCTGCCGGGCGGCCGCGAACCACGCGGCCTCGCGCCCGGCCAGTGCGTCAGAACAACGTCTGCGCCAGGGGGTAGACGTGCACCTCGGCCGGCCGCCCGGCGAAGGCCTGCCGCACCTGCTCGACGGCCGCAAGCGGGATGTGGTCGTCGCGCTCGGCGTAGTGGAACTGGACCGGGCAACGGATCGCCGCGACCCGCTCGAGCTGTGCGTGGATGCCGCCGCCGTAGTACGGCACCGCTGCGTCGACATCAGTGGTCGCCGCGGCCAGGTAGGCCATGCGGCCGCCCATGCAGTAGCCGATCGCGCCGACCTTGCCGCCGGCCACCTCGGGCCGCGCGCGCAACGCGGCCACGGCGGCGCCGATGTCGGCGATCGCCTGATCGGGCGCATAGGACTGCATCAGCGCCAGCGCACGCTGCCGGTCCTCGCCCTCGTAGCCGAGTTCGACCCGCGGCGCCTGGCGCCAGAAGAGGTCGGGCGCGAGCACGACGAAACCGTCCTGCGCGTACTGCCCGGCCACCGCGCGGATGTGCGCGTTGACGCCGAAGATTTCCTGGAACAGCACCAGCCCGGGGCCGCGGCCGGATGGCGGCAGCGCGAGCCAGGCAGCGTGGCCGGGCGCGAGGTCGATCCAGTGGGCGTGGTCGGGGTTCGGGGTCATCGGGCGGACCAGAGGCAACGGGACGACGACTCTAGCCGAGCGCCAGGCCTGCGGCACGCACCGGCGACCCCGGGAAACGGCCGTCGCCGAGCCGCCGCACCCTGCAATTCGTTACGGTGGCCTGGAACCTCCACGGGCACCATCACGGGGCCATTGCGAGACGCCGTCGATGTCCGCCCACCTCAAGCTCGAACCCCTCGCGCCGCCGCCCGCGGCGGCAGCGCCGGCCGAAGCCCATGCCGCCGTGCCGGCCTCACCCCGCTCGGCATCGGCGCAGGCCATCGGCGTCGCGCTCCGCCTGCCCGGCTGGCTGCTGACGTCGCACTGGCGAGGCGAGTTGCCGATCTGGGCGGTCGTGCCGCTCGCCTGGGTCCTGGGGTGGGGCCTGTCGCGCGGGCTGGCCGCAGGCTGGGACTGGGCACCGCCGGCACCCTCCCACGAGCTGCAGGTGACGCTTCTCGGCGCCGAGCTGCTGCTGCGTGTGGCGCTGCTTGGCTGGCTCGCCGTGGGGCTGCTGCGCGCACTGCGGCACCACGTGGGCGAAGCAAGCTCCTGGGGGCTCGCGGCGGTGGCGGTGGCGGCCCTGCTGCCGTTGGGTATTCTTCAAGGCCGCGAGGCCGCGACGGCGCACTGCCTGCTGGCCGACACCCTCCAGCCCGATGGCGCCTCTGAACCGCCGGCCACCGTGACCGTGACCGGCACGGTGCTGCAGGTGCACGGACGGGTCGACGCCGGCCTGGCCGATCGCGTCCGCGAGGCGCTCGCATCGGCCCCGCGGATCCGGACGGTCAGCCTGGCCGGCCCCGGGGGCCTGTTCGGCGAGGCCGACGAGATCGCCCGCCTGCTCGTGGCCCGCGGTGTCGACACGGTGGTCGACGGCGTGTGCGCGAGCGCCTGCGTGCACATGTTTGCCGCCGGCCGCACCCGCTGGATCGGGCCGCAGGCCCGCATCGGCCTGCATCGCTCGGGCCATGCCTGCATGCCGGTGCCCGCGGACGCCCCACCCGCCACCACCGACCGGCGCCTGGCCGCGTTCCTGCAGGAACGCGGCGTCGCCCCGTGGTTCGCGGAGCGGGTGCTGGCCACCCCCTTCGACTCGATCTGGCAGCCCTCGCGCGACGACCTCGTGGTCTCGGGGCTGGCCACGCCGCGCCCGCCGCGCTGAGCGGCTCGGCGCCGAACGCCTTGGCGAGTGGCGCCGGTGGCGCGCGGGCCGGCGGCCCGGTCGGTCTCGCGCCGGCCGGCCGTCAGGCGGTGCCGGCCACCACGCGCCGGTCGACCTCGTCGAGCACCACCGGCGTGCCGGCCCGGATCAGCTGCGAGAAGTCCTCGTCGGGCTGCATGATGGTCAGGCAGTACAGGCGATCGTCCCCCGTGTTCTCGATCACGTGCTCGACCCCGCGACGCACCATCAGCGCGTCGCCGCGCGTGAGCGTCGTCCACTCCCCGTTCGCGCAGGCACGGCCCTGGCCGTGCAGCACGAAGAAGAACTCGGTGGCGCCCGGGTGGTGGTTGGGCGGCGTGCGGCCGCCGACCTCGAAGATCTCGAGCACCGCGACGAGCTCGCAGCCCTCGTCGCGTGGGTCGAACACGATCGCCAGGACGTTGCTGTCGCCGGGCGAGATGCGCCAGGCCGGGCAGTCGAGCAGGTGGCGCTTGAGGGCAGGGACCATCATCATGGCGAGGGGGCCGCAAGGGCGGCGACGAGGTCGGTGGAAGCCATCGTGAAGCCGAAGCACTGCCTCACGTTGTACAGGGTCGCCTCCAGGCAGTATCCCGGCGAAGTCGTGGCGCAGCAGTCCTCGAGGTAGAGGCAGTCGTAGCCGAGGAAGTTCGCGTCCTGCAGCGTGCACAGCACGCACTGGTCGGCGTTGACGCCCGCGAACATCAGGGTGCTCACGCCGAGGTTGCGCAGGATCGAGTCGAGCGGCGTGTCCCAGAAGCCGCTCATGCGGTACTTGTCGACCCGCACGTCCGCGGGCTCGGGCGCGAGCTCGTCGACCACCGCGGCGGCCCAGGAGCCGGCCTGCAGAACCGGCGCGCCGTTGGCAGGCAAGGGGTCGCCCAGCCCGGTGCCCGTGCCGTGCGGCTTGTAGACATGCAGCAGCGACGGGCTGAGGTTGAGCCGGTCGGGCCGGTTGCCCCAGTTGACCCAGACCACCGGCACGCCGGCCCCGCGCAGGGCCGGCAGCAGCGCGCGCAGCGGCGCGATGGGTGCGCGCGCCGGGGTCACGTCGACCCCGATCGACGCCAGCCAGCCGTCGGGATGGCAGAAGTCGTTCTGCAGGTCGACCACCAGCAGCGCGCTGCGTGCCAGGTCGAAGCGCAGCTGCTGCGGCCGCGCCGCCACCTCGATCGGCCGCGGCGCGACCGGCGCGCGGACCAGGTCGGCCCGTTCGGCGTCGACGCCCCAGCGGTTGTTCGGCGCGCTGCCCAGCGGATGCAAGGTCTGGTGGTGGGGTACGGCCCGGTTCATGCATCGTCCTCGTCGTCGTCGGCGCCGCCACGCCGCATGGCCTCCTCCAGCAGCGCGCTCACCGCAGCGCAGTGCCTGGCGTAGGCCGGGGCGAGGCGAAAGCCCCTGCGCGGGTACGGTTCGTCGATCTCGAGCTCGCCGACCAGGCGACCCGGCCGCGCGGCCAGCACGACGATGCGACTGGACAGGTACACGCTCTCGTAGATGCTATGCGTCACGAAGACCACGGTGCAACCGGCACGCTCCCGGATGGCCAGCAGGTCGTCGCTGAGCTTGTGGCGGGTGATCTCGTCGAGGGCGGCGAAGGGCTCGTCCATGAGCAGCACCTTCGGATGCGTGACGAGCGCCCGCGCGATCGACACCCGCATGCGCATGCCGCCGGAAAGCTCCCGCGGGAAGGCATTCGCGAAGCGCGCCAGCCCCACCAGTTCGAGCACCTCGTCGACGCGCGGCTGCGCCCGCGCGCGCGGCTGGTCCTGCAGGCGAAGCGGCAGGTAGACGTTGTCGGCCACCGTGGCCCAGGGCATCACGGTGGCGTCCTGGAAGACGAAGCCGATCTCGCGCTTCGGACGGCCCTGCGCGTCGTACGCC
>JALOSQ010000262.1 GCA_025458335.1 Ideonella sp. | reverse complement strand
TGCTGATCGTGCTCGTCCAGGGCGAGCTCTGGCTCGGGACGACCGGGGTGCCGCGGGTCATGGAGCTGCAGGCCCAGCTGCGCGAGCAGCAGGCGATCAACGACGCCGCCCGGGCACGCAACGACCAGCTCGCCGCCGAGGTCCGCGACCTGAAGGAAGGGCTGGAGATGGTCGAGGAGAAGGCGCGCCTCGACCTGGGCATGGTCCGGCCGGACGAGCTGCTGGTGCAGTACACCCGGCCGCCGCGCTGAGCACGCGGGCCGGCGTCGGTGCTCGACCACCTGCAGGCGGTCGCCGCGGCCACGTGGCTGATCGTGGCCCAGACCGTCGGCGCCATTGCCCACGCGCCGGCCTTCACCTTGTGGGCCACCCCGACGACCTGGCTCGAGGTCGTGGCATTCGGGCTGGCGCTGGTCATGGTGCTGCTGAACATCCGGGTCAACCCATGGGCGTGGTCGTTCGCCATTGCCAGCTCCCTGCTGTACTTCGAGCTGTTCTGGCACGTCGGGCTGTTCGGCGAGGCGGGCCTGCAGCTGTTCTTCGTGGCCGTCGCTGCGTGGGGGTGGTGGCAGTGGCTGCGCGGCCGCGGCGAGGACGGTGCGGCCTTGCGCGTGCGCCCGCTCGGCCGCCGCGGGCGGTGGGTGGCCGCAGGCACGTTCGCGCTGGCCTGGCCGGCGCTCGCGCTGTTCCTCGACCGCGCGACGCCGAGCACGGTGCCGTGGTGGGATGCGTTCCCGACCGCGGCCAGCGTCGTCGGCCAGTGGCTGCTGGGCCGAAAGCACGTCGAGACCTGGCCGACCTGGCTGGTCGTCAACGTCGTCAGCGTGGGCCTGTTCGCCTACAAGGGGCTGTGGCTGACCGTCGGCCTGTACGCCTTGTTCGCGGTGCTGTCGGTGGTGGGCTGGCGGGCATGGCACCGGCTGGCCACGCCGGCCCCCGCTTGAGGGTGGGCCGAGGCTCGGCATTCCGCTCGAGACGACGATGAGCCTGCTCGTCAGCCTGCTGGGAGCCGAGAGCACGGGCAAGACCGACCTTGCGCGCGCCTTGGTGCGACGGATCGAGCGCTCGGGTTGGTTCGTCGCGCCCGGCGGCGCCCTGGTCGTCGAGGAGGTCCTGCGCGAGTTCTGCGATCGCCACGGACGCACCCCGCGCCGCGACGAACAGGCCGACATCGCCGCCGAGCAGACCCGGCGCATCCGCGCCGCCATGGCCCGAGCCGACGTGGTGGTGGCCGACACGACCGCCCTGATGACCGCGGTCTACAGCGACTTCGTGTTCTCCGACCGTTCGCTGTACGCGCCCGCGGCGATCGACCACCGGGACAGCGCCCTCACGCTGGTCACCGCGCTGGACCTGCCCTGGCAACCCGACGGGCTGCAGCGCGACGGCCCCCACGTGCGTGCCCCTGTCGACGCGTTGCTTCGCGAGGCGCTGGCCGTTCATGGGTTCTCGTACGGCGTGGTGGCCGGCCAGGGCGAAGCCCGGGTCGAAGCCGCGTGGCTCGCGGTCGTGCGGCTCGTGCGCCCGTCGCGGGCACCCCTCGACCTCGAGGGACAGGGCCCGCCGAAGCGCTGGTCATGGCTGTGCGAGCGCTGCGGTGACCCGGACTGCGAACGCGACAGCCACCCGGTCCTCGGCGGCCGAGACGACCGCCGCTGAGCCCGGACCGGCACCATCACGGCGGCCCGACGCCGGACGGCCTGCCGGGGTACCCGTCAGCTCGCGCCGCCGATCACCGCCACGAGGATGACGATCGTCCCGAGGGCCGCGTTCACGTGCACCAGCTGCCGCACCCGGGCCAGCGCGTCGGCCGCGGCCGGCCACTCGCTCGCCTGCACGGCCCGCTGCATGCGGCGGAACGGCCCGAGCCGCAGCACGCCGAAGATCACCATCATCAGCAGGCCGAGCACGGTCATCACCAGCCAGTCGACGGGCAGCGTGAAGCTGCCGCCGGCCTGCACCGTCGCCTTGGCCACGCGCCCGATCATCCACAGCCCCGTGACGAGCGTGACCACGATCGCGCCGGTCACCACCGCAAAGAAGCGCCCGAGGGCGTCGCGCATCAGCGGCAATCTCTGCGGCGGCTCGAGCACCTGTGCCGCCGGCCGCAGGCACAGGATCGCGAAGGCCATTCCCCCCACCCACAGCACGATGGCCAGGACGTGCAGGGCATTCAGGACGGCGTAAAGCATCGAGGAGTCTCCGGGGGCAAGTGGAAGAGGAAAAAGGGGCCGTGCGATCCGCCGGCCAGCGGAGCCGCAGGCGGGCCGGCATCAGTTCAGCGCGACCGAGCCGGGTGGCTGATCGGCCGGGGGGGTAAAGAGTTCCCCGACGTCGACCGGATCGAATCGGTACCGCGCGGCGCAGAAGTCGCAATGGATCTCGACTTGCCCCTGCTCGGCCACGATGCCATCGATCTCGTCGCGGCCGAGCCCGAGCAGCATCTGCGCCACCCGTTGGCGCGAGCAGGTGCAGGCAAAGCGCGGGCCGTGCCCCTCGGATGCATCGCCGACGACCGGCTCGAAGCGCACGAGCGGCTCCTGCCAGAACAGCCGGCGCATCAGCGTGTCGACGTCGAGCTCGAGCAGCTCGGTGCGCGTGACCGAGCCGGCCAGATGCGCGATGCGGTTGAAGGCCTCGCTCATCCCGATGTCGTCTTCGCGCGAGCGCCGCTGCCCCTCGAGGTTGGCCTCGCCCTCGACCGGCAGGCGCTGGATCAGCAGGCCGGCGGCCACGCGCTCGTCGGCCGCGAGCACGAGCCGCGTGTCGAGCTGCTCGGACTGCAGCATGTAGTGCTCCAGCACCTCGGAGAGGTTCTGCAGCGGTTCGCGGCGGTCCCCGTGCAACGGCACGACACCCTGGTACGGCTGTTGCCCGGGCAGGCGGTCGCGGGGGTCGAGCGTGATCGCGCAGCGCCCCTTGCCGTGCACGTTGAGCAGGGCCTCGAGTCGCGCGCCGGGCGGCACCGGGCCGGTGACCTTGGCGGTGACGCGAAAGGCGAAGTCCGGCTGCACCTCGGCCACCGCCAGCTTCACGGGGCCGTCGCCGTGGACCTGGAGCACCAGCGCGCCGTTGAACTTGATGTTCGACTGCATCAGGACGCCAGCGGCCGCCATCTCGCCCATCAGTTCGTTGACCGGCGGGGGTAATGTGGCCCCCGAGGCCTCGCGACGGCGCAGGACCTCCTGCCAGCCGTCGCCGAGCCGCACGAACTGCCCGCGCACGGGCAGGCCCTCGAACAGGAAGCGATGCACTTCGGACACGGCCGGCCTCCGCTCAGCCGAGGCGCCGAAGGCCGTCGCGGAACCGGCGGGCCTTGGCCACGTACTGCTCGGCCGCCTGGCGAAGCCGCTCGATCTGCGCCGGCTCGAGGGCGCGCACGAGCTTGGCAGGCGACCCCATGATCAGGGAACCGTCCGGGAAGGCCTTGCCTTCGGTGACCAGGGACCCGGCACCCACGAGGCTCCAGCGCCCGATGCGCGCGTTGTTCAACACGACCGCCTGGATCCCGATGAGCGTGCCGTCACCGATGGTGCAGCCGTGCAGCATCGCCTGATGCCCGATGGTCACGCCCTCGCCGACCGACAGCGGGCAGCCGATGTCGGTGTGCATCACGGTGCCCTCCTGCACGTTGCTGCCGCGGCCGATCTCGATCGGCTCGTTGTCGCCGCGCAGCACGCAGCCGAACCAGACGCTGGCGTCCTCGCCGAGCCGGACGTCGCCGATCACCTGGGCCGAGTCGGCGATCCAGGCGCTCGGGTGCAGGCGCGGAAGACGATCATCGAGGGCGTAGACGGCCATGGCAGGGCATCCGGAAGCGCCGCGCACGGCGCGGTCGGGCAGTGCCGCAGTCTAGGCGGGACCGGCCGCACCGCCGACCGGCAGGGTCTGCGGCATGGTGTCTTGCGACGTCGAGCACCCGCGCCGCTGCCGGCCGAGCGTGCCCCAGCGCCGCACCACCTCGCGCAACACCTGCGCACGAATCGGCTTGGTCAGGAAGTCGTCCATCCCCGCCCCCAGGCAGGCCGCACGGTCCTCGGCAAACGCGTTGGCGGTCAGGGCGACGATCGGCACGCCGCGCGCCGCCGCCCCGGCGGCTCCATTGCGCACGCGCCGGCTGACCTCGAGGCCGTCCAGCTCGGGCATCTGGCAGTCCATCAGCACGAGGTCGAACTCGCGGGCAGCCAGTGCCTGCATCGCACGGGCACCGTTCTCGCAGGTCTCGGTGATGCACCCCGTCGGCTCCAGCAGCGCGGCGATGATGACCCGGTTCGTCGGGTCGTCCTCGACGAGCAGCACCCGGAATGGTCCATCCGGTCCCGCCGGTACCGCGTCGGCGCCCGAGACGCCGTGCCCGAGACCGCCGCCCGTGGCTGCCGCGACGGATTCACGTGGTTGCGGCTCGGCCTCCTGCGACGCCAGCGCCGGCTCGACGCGCGGCAGCGCGATGTCGAACTCGAAGCAACTGCCTCGCGACGGCTCGCTGCTCAAGATCACCTCGCCGCCCATCGCGCGCACCAGCTGCCGCACGATCGCCAGCCCGAGGCCACTGCCGCCGAAGCGCCGCGTCGTGCCCTCGTCGGCTTGGCGGAACGGCTCGAAGATCGCCTGCTGCGACACGGGATCGATCCCGATCCCGGTGTCCCGCACGGCCACGTGGACCCGCTCGGGCTGATCGGGCACGCCGGCCACGGTGATGGCCACGTGACCTCGCAGGGTGAACTTGACCGCATTGCTCA
>JALOSQ010000261.1 GCA_025458335.1 Ideonella sp. | reverse complement strand
CCCGGGTCGCTGTAGAAGTCCGACACCACGAACACGGTCGAGCGCCGCTTGAAGAAGTTCTCCCCGGACTTGAGCAGGTCGACGAGGCGGGTCGCCCCGGGCGGGCTGACCAGCGGCCGGCGCACCATGCGCTGAAGCAACTGCAGCACGTGCAGGCGGCTGCTGCGCGCCGGGATCACCGTGTCGACCGCCGTGCCGTACAGCATCGCGCCGACGCGGTTGCCGTGGCGGGTCAGGAGTCGCGCGAGCACGGCGACGAACTCGCAGGCCACGTCGCGCTTGGTGCGGCGGCGAACCTGTCCCCCGACCTCGACGCTGCCGAAGTCGACGCTGGCGCTCAGGTCCACCAGGAACCACGCGGCGAGGTCACGGTCCTCGGTGAACTGGCGCACGTGCGGTACCTGCAGCCGGGCCGTGACGTTCCAGTCGATGTGGCGGACGTCGTCGTGGAACTGGTATTCCCTCAGGTCGGCGAGGTCCATGCCCGCGCCACGCCAGACCGTGCGGTAGTCGCCCTGCAGCAATCCGTCCAGCCGGCGGACGACCGACCACTCCAGCCGCTTGAGCAGTGCCTCAGCGCTGCCCGAGACCGGTGCGGCGGCCGTGTCGGCCGGGGCCGTGACGCCCTCTGCGCTCATCCTGCCGCGGCCTCCGTCGTCGCGGCCGCCACCCCCAGTGGCTTGTCCGGGGTGGGGATCTTCTTCATGACCCGCTGCACGAGCTGGTCGGCGGTGATGCCGTCGGCCAGCGCCTCGTAGCTCAGCACCAGGCGGTGCCGCATCACGTCGGGCACGAGCACCGTCAGGTCCTCCGGCAGCACGTAGTGACGTCCGCGCATGAAGGCCAGCGCACGGGCGCCTTCGACCATGCCGATCGTCGCCCGCGGGCTGGCACCGAACGTCAGGTAGCGCCCGATGTCCCCGAGGTCGTACCGATCGGGCCGGCGCGTCGCGCCGACCAGGCGCACCGCGTACTGGATCAGGGATGGATCGACGTAGACCTGCCGGCAGGCCTGCTGCATCTCGGCGAGCTGGCCCATGCTGGCGACGGCCGACGCCCCGAGCGAGGTGCCGGTCACCCGCTGCGCGATCACGAACTCCTCGTCCTCCGTGGGGTAGTCCACCAGGACCTTCATCATGAACCGGTCGACCTGGGCCTCAGGCAGCGGATAGGTGCCCTCGGTCTCGATCGGGTTCTGGGTGGCCATCACGAGGAACGGCTCCGGTACCTTGTGCGTCTCGCCGGCGATCGTGACCTGGCGCTCCTGCATCACCTCGAGCAGGGCCGACTGCACCTTGGCCGGCGCGCGGTTGATTTCGTCGGCCAGCAGCAGGTTGGCGAATACCGGGCCGAGCGCGGTCGAGAACTCGCTCGTCTTCTGGTTGAAGACACGGGTGCCCACCAGGTCGGCAGGCACCAGGTCCGGCGTGAACTGGATGCGCTTGAAGCTGCCGCGCAGGGTGCTGGCCAGCGTCTTCACGGTGAGCGTCTTGGCGAGCCCCGGCACGCCCTCGACCAGCAGGTGGCCCTGGGCGAGCAACGCGACCATGACCCGCTCGAGGAAGTGGTCCTGGCCGACGACGACGCGCTTGACCTCGTACAGGATGTTCTGCATGAGGGCCGCGGCGGCCTCGGCGGACTGCTGGGCGGTGGTGGCCGAGGACGGGTGGGCGGCGGCGTCGGCAAAGGCGTTCTGGGTCGTCATCGTGCGGGCTTCCTCGGTGGCTCGGCGGCAGGGGGCGACGGGGTAGGGCGCTGGGACTCGCGAAGGGACGGGCGGGCGCTCCTCGATGGGGTCAGAAGGGCGGCAGCCCGACCGCGGATGCCGCGTTCTCGATCGGCACGGCAAACCCGATGCCGATGAAGACGCGCTGCTTGGACGGGTTCAGGATCGCGGTGACGATGCCGACGACCGAGCCGTCGACCGTCACCAGCGGTCCGCCCGAATTGCCCGGGTTGGCGGCGGCGTCGAACTGGATCAGGTTGGTCATCATCTGCTGGCCATCGGGCGATCGGAACTCCCGCCTGAGGCCCGAGACCACGCCGGCCGACACCGAGGGCCCGATGCCGAACGGGAAACCGACGGCGACGACCTCGTCGCCGGGCGCGAGGTCGCCGGTGGAGCGCAGCGTCGCGGGCTTGAGGTCGTCGGGCAGCGAGCGCGCGCGAAGGACGGCAAGGTCGTTCTCGGGCTGCGCGCCGATCATCACGGCTTCGGACTCGTGGCCGTCGGCAAACGTGACGCGCAGGCGCTTGGCGCCCTGCACGACGTGCAGGTTGGTCAGGATCGTGCCGTTCTCGAGAATGACCACGCCGGAGCCGACATTGCGCGAGAACAGCTCGTTGCGGTCCTCGGCACCCCCGGTGTCCTGGTCGTTGCTGAGGCCGACGACGCGCACCACGGAGGGGCGGATCGCCTCGGCGGCCATCATGGCGCGGGAGGGTGCGGGCTTCTCGAGGAGGTCCTGCCGCACCTGGGCGATCAGCTGCTCGGCGCTCAGCCGTGGGCCCGTGGGCGCCGGATCCCGCAGCGACCAGACCCACAAGGTGGCCAGCACGAGCACGCCCGCGGCCCACAGGCGCCGCTCGTGTCGGCCGGCCCAGGTGCGCCACGCACTGACGTTTGTCGGGGCGGGCGATGCCGCGACACCGGCTTTGGGTCCGGGTGCCCCGGACGATCGGCCGGGACCGGACGATCCGGCCGCGTAGGCAGACCGTGCAGGACCGCTGGCCGCGGTGCCCGATGCACGGGCCGGTCCGGGCGCCGCAGACCCGGGCGCCGTCGCGGCGGTGGCGGCGCCCGCCGGCCCGGTCGCGGGAGGACTCACGCGTTTCCTCGATCGGCTGTACAGCGGCGCCTGCTTCATCGGAACCGTCTCCTCGAACGTCCGCCGGCGCGAGGCGCCGGCGCGGGGATGTCCACGGCGTTCGACGCTACCACGGGTGCGCCGCGCCTGTCAGGCCGGCGGGGCATTCCGCACTGCGCGGCGCGTGCATCATGCAGGCCGTGTGGATCGACACCCATTGCCACCTGGATGCGCCCGAGTTCGACGCGGATCGCGCGGCGGTCCTGGCGCGCGCCCGGTCCGCCGGGGTGTCCACGATGGTGTTGCCCGCCGTCGAACGCGCGGGCTGGGGGCCGCTCGCCGAGCTCGCCGAGCGCGAGTCGCAGCCCTATGCACTCGGGATCCACCCGCTGTTCGTCGAGCAGGCGCGGCCGGACGACCCGGCCGTGCTGGCCGCGGAGCTGGCGGCCCGCTGCGACGATCCGCGCCTCGTGGCGGTCGGCGAGATCGGCCTGGATCACTTCGTTCCCGGGCTCGACCGCGAGCGCCAGTGGGACTTCTACGAGCGACAACTGCGCCTGGCCGCCGATTTCGACCTGCCGGTCATCCTGCACGTGCGCCGCTCCGCCGATCATCTGCTCAAGGGCTTGCGTCGTGTGCCGGTGCGCGGCGGCATCGCCCATGCGTTCAACGGCAGTCGCCAGCAGGCCGACCAGTTCGTGGCGCTGGGCTTCCGGCTGGGCTTCGGGGGTGCGATGACCTTCGAACGGGCTCGCCAGATCCGCGAGCTGGCGCGCAGCCTTCCGCTCGAGGCCCTGGTGCTCGAGACGGACGCCCCGGACATCCCGCCCCAATGGATCTACCGAACGGTGTCCGACCGCGGGGACGG
>JALOSQ010000260.1 GCA_025458335.1 Ideonella sp. | reverse complement strand
TCAAGAACAAGCCGGCGCCCACCAACCTCGAGATCCCGCCGCACCGCTACCTGAGCGACACGCAACTGCTGATCGGCGAGGCCGACGCGGCCTGAGCGCCTCTCGACGGCACGATCCTGCGTCTTTGCCCAACCGCCGTGGCCTCCGGGGAGTTGTTCATCGGCCCCCACTCGGGCCAAGCGATGTCCCAGGGCGCCGGCCTGATGCTGGCGGGTGAGGAAGTGCCAAGCCTCAAGCGCGCCGCAGGCCGTCCGGATCTCGTGTCCCGGATCGTGTCCGGACCTGAGACAGGTGACGAACCCGGCTTAAATATTCGTCAATAATGATAAACAGATTCAATCTGGACTCACTCGATGGACGACCTGATGAACCGATCAGCCGGCGCGAGTCGGCCCGCGCCGCACCCTGTGGGGGACCGGGGGGTGCCCCAGGCCGTGGCCGCCACGCCGGCGCCGCCAGTCGGGCTCGTGCTCGACGTGCGCTCGGAGCCCGAGTTTCGAAGTGGTGCCGTCGAGGGGGCCCTCAACCTGCCGCTCGCGGTGCTCGCGTATCGCATACGCGAGGTCGCACCCGACCGGGCCACCCCGCTGCAGTTGTATTGCGCGAGCGGCGGTCGCTCCGAGATGGGGCGGCAACTGCTGCTGCGCCTCGGCTATGCCGACGTCACCAACGTCGGTGGTCTTCACGACGCCTTGCGCCTGTGCGGCAGGCGACGCTGAACCCGGCGTCGAGCGGACGGGGACCGTGCCGATGACCGACCCGCTGATCGTCGACGAGTTGCCCCTGCTCGAGTCGCTGGTGCCGCTGGCCCGGGCCCGCATCGTCGAGGTCGGCTGTGGCGCCGCCCGCCTGGCGCGCAGCCTGGTCGAGCGTCACCCGTCCGCGGAGGTCGACGGCATCGACGTCGACGCGCGCCAGCTCGCCCGCAACCTGACCGAGCCGCTCGACCGCTTGCGTTTCGAGCGTGCCGGGGCCGAGGCGATGCCCTTCATCGACGCCCGCTTCGACGGCGCGTTGATGCTGAAGTCGCTGCACCACGTCCCGGTGGACCTGATGGACCGTGCGCTGTCCGAGGTCGCCCGGGTGCTGGTGCCGCATGGCTGGCTCTACGTCTCGGAGCCGGTCTACGACGGGGCCCTCAACGAGATCATCCGCCTGTTCAACGACGAAGGCCGGGTGCGCGCCGCCGCCCAGGCGGCCCTTGACCGGGCCGTGGCCGCCTGCGAGTGGGTCGAGGTGACCCAACGGCGCTTCGACATGCCGGTCCGCTTCCCGAGCTTCGAGGCCTTCGAGCAGCAGGCCATGCGGCCGAGCTTTGCCGACCACGGGATCGACGACGCCATGGTCGAGCGGGTGCGCGAGCGGTTCAGCCCCCACCTCGGGCCCGGCGGCGCGTCGTTCACGCGCCCGATGCACGTGCGCCTGCTGCGCAGGGCGCGATAGGCGCGCATCGCGAGACTCGCGGGGCGCGGTCGATGGGGGCGATGGGCTCCACGCGCGCGAACCGCCCGCCCGGGTGCTGGGGGACTCACCGGTCGTCGCGGCGCTCGCAGCGGGTCGGGTCGGCCAGCCGCCACCACCCCGCCGCGATCGCCGCGGGGATGGCGAGGTACCACGCCGCATCCCCGGTCCAGGACGAGCCCGCCCAGCCCACGGCGATCCCGGCCAACAGCAGCAGCACCAGCCAACCGCCGCGGCGCCACGGGCTCATGGCTCAGCCCAGCCCGGCTCGGCCTCGGTCGTCACGTCGGGCTCCAGGCGCTTGAGCAGGTGCCACTTCACGATCCCGTGTGGAAAGTCGCGCCGCTCGTAACGAGGCTCGTAGCCGAGGCGCCGGTAGAAGTCCGGCGACTGGAAGCTGAAAGTCTCGAGATGCACCGAGCGCGCGCCGCGCGCCGCGGCGGCGTGCTCGAAGGCCTGCATCAGTGCGCGGCCATGCCCGCAGCGGCGATGCTCGCTCGCGACCCACAGTTGCAGCAGTTCGCAGGCCGGCCCCCAGAGCCGACCGACCGCGCCGCCGACCAGGACACCCTCACCCGATCGTGCATAGCAGGCGAGGGACTGCACCTCGTGCAGCGGCGCGGCCTCGTCGTTGAAGCGGCCGATGCCCTCGTCGACCTGCGCCGCGTCGGCCGAGGCCGTGGTGTCGTGGACCTCGATCGTGATGGGGGTCATGCGCGCGGGGCGACCGGCGCCGGCATGCGGTCAGGCGACGGCGAGGCTCACGTCGACGTTACCCCGCGTCGCGTTCGAGTACGGGCACACCTCGTGGGCCGCGTCGACGAGGGCCTGGGCGGCGGCACGGTCCATGCCCGGGATCGAGACCGTCATCGCCACGCCGATCGAGAACGCGCCCGCCTTGCCCGCCATCGGCCCGATGGCGACGTCCGCGGTGATCGACACGTCGGCCGGCAGGCTGATCTTCTGGCGCGAGGCCACAGCCTTGATGGCCCCGATGAAGCAGGCCGAATATCCGGCGGCGAACAGCTGCTCGGGGTTGGTGCCGGCGCCGCCATCGCCCCCGAGTTCCTTCGGCGTGGACAGCGTGAGGGCCAGCCGGCCGTCCGGCGTCTTGCTCGTGCCGGTGCGTCCTCCGGTCGACGTGGCTTGGGCGGTGTAGAGGGCTTTTTCGATGGCCATGGGGTCTCCGGTGTCGGTGGTCGAACGGGGGCCGCGGACGACCAGGGTGGTCCTGGCGAGCGGCGCGCCGACAGTGTCGCCTGCCTGCGGACCCGGGGCGATCGAAAGCCCACGCCGGGGCCATGCCCGTCGCGACGGGCGCGGCGCACGGGTCGCGACGGCCGTCGGATCGCCGATGATGGCGCCTGGCCCGCCCCAGCGACCGTCGACCCGCTGCACGGTCGGCGCCCCGGGCGGCCGGGCCGCCCCGACCCGCAAAGGAGACCGCCATGCAACGACGAACCTGGATCGGCGCCCTCGGCGCCGGCACCGTCTCGGGCTGGCTCGCGCCCTGGGCGACCGCCCCGGCGCGGGCCCAACTCACCGAGTCGGACGCCGCGCTCGGCGTGCGCCAGGCGCTCGAGCGCGGCGCCGCGTCCGCCGTGGCGTCCCTCGGCCGGCGCGACGGTTTCCTGGCCAACCCGAAGGTGCGGATCCCGTTGCCCGGCGCGCTCGAGCAGGCCGCCCGGCTGATGCGCGCGACCGGCCAGGGCGCCAAGGTCGACGAGCTCGTCACCGCGATGAACCGCGCGGCCGAGCAGGCAGTGCCCGAGGCCCGCGACCTGCTGGTCAACGCGGTCAAGGCGATGAGCATCGAGGACGCACGCCGCATCGTCACGGGTGGTGACGACGCCGCCACGCAGTTCTTCGCCGCCAAGACCCGCGAGCCGCTCACCGGGCGCTTCCTGCCGATCGTCACCCGGGCCACCGAGCGCGTCGGCCTCGCGGAGCGCTACAACGCGGTCGCTTCGCGGGCCGCGGGCATCGGCCTGGTCAAGGGCGATGCGGTGAGCGTCGAGCGGCACGTCACCGCCAAGGCCCTCGACGGCCTGTACCTGATGATCGCCGAGGAAGAACGCCGCCTGCGCCAGGACCCGGTGTCGGCGGGCTCGGCACTGCTGAGGCGGGTGTTCGGCAGCGGGCGCTGAGCCCGTCGATCTACTCGCGCCAGAAGGGCTCCGGCGCGAGTGCGTCGGCGCAGCGCACGGTGCCCTGCGCCTGC
>JALOSQ010000259.1 GCA_025458335.1 Ideonella sp. | reverse complement strand
AGCGCAGCGTGCGCACCCCGTGCGCCGTGCCGAGCAGGCACACGCTCGCCTTGTGGCGTGCAAACAGGCCGCAGGTCACCACCCCGGGCCACTGGTTGATCTCGCGCTCCATCGCTTCCGGGTCGGCGATCGCCAGGTCGCGCACGTCGAGGATGTGCCCGCCGTTGTCGGTCACCACGCCGTTCCGCAGCGTGGCCGCGCCGCCGAGCTCGGCAAACCGCCGGGCGACCTGCGCGGACGCCATCGGGATCACCTCGACCGGCAGCGGGAAGGCGCCCAGGCGGTCCACCAGCTTGCTCTCGTCGGCGATGCACACGAAGCGATCTGCCAGGTCGGCGACGATCTTCTCGCGCGTCAGCGCGGCACCGCCACCCTTGATCATGTGACCGAGCCGGTCGATCTCGTCGGCGCCGTCGATGTAGACCGGCAGCCGGGCAATCGCATTCGCGTCGAGGACCTCGATGCCGGCCGCACGCAGCCGCGCGGTGCTGCGCTCGCTGCTCGAGACGGCGCCGCGCACCCGCTGCTTCTGGCCGGCCAGTGCGTCGATGAAGCAGTCGACCGTCGAACCCGTGCCCACGCCCACCAGGTCCCCCTCGGCGAGGTAGTCGAGCGCGGCGCGGCCCACGGCCGCCTTCATCTCGTCGCGATTCATCCCGGCGCCCTTCGAACCCCTGCGGGTGGTGACAATGGGGCTGGATTATCGACAGGCTGGCCTCGACGACCGGCCGCGCCCCATGAGCCTCGCCCGCCGCCTGCCCTACGCGTTCGCCCGGCCGGTGCTGTTCTCGCTCGATCCCGAGACGGCGCACGACCTGGCGCTCGGCAGCCTCGAGCGGCTGCAGCGCAGCCCGCTGCACTGCCTGCTGGCGCAGCCACGCGTCGACGACCCGGTGACCGTCGCAGGACTGCGCTTTCCCAACCGCGTCGGGCTCGCCGCCGGCCTCGACAAGAACGGGCGCTGCATCGATGCATTCGGCGACCTGGGGTTCGGCTTTGTCGAGGTCGGCACCGTCACGCCGCTCGGGCAGCCGGGCAACCCGAAGCCGAGGATCTTCCGGCTGCCGCAGGCCAACGCATTGATCAACCGCCTCGGCTTCAACAACGAAGGGCTGCAGGCGTTCCTGGCCAACGTGCGCCGGTCCACGCGTTTTCGCGCCGGCGGCGGGGTGCTTGGCCTGAACATCGGCAAGAACGCGGCCACGCCGATCGAGCGCGCGGCCGATGACTACCTGACCTGCCTGGACGGCGTCTATCCGCACGCGGACTATGTGACGGTCAACATCTCCAGCCCGAACACCCAGAACCTGCGCAGCCTGCAGACGGATGCCGCGCTGGACGCTCTCCTCGGGGCACTCACGACGCGGCGCGAGGCGCTGGCGGGTCGCCTCGGCCGTCGCGTCCCGATGTTCCTGAAGATCGCGCCCGACCTCGAGCCGCAGCAGGTCGAGGCGGTGGCCGCCGCGCTGCGCACCCACGGACTGGACGGCGTGATTGCGACCAACACCACCGTGTCGCGGGAGGCGGTCGGCCACCTGCCGCACGGCCAGGAGACCGGCGGGCTGAGCGGCGCTCCCGTGTTCGAGGCGAGCAACCGGGTCATCCGCGCGCTGCGGGCCGCCCTGGGCCAGGGTTTCCCGATCATCGGTGTGGGCGGCGTGATGAGCGCCGACGACGCGGTGGCCAAGCTCGAGGCGGGCGCCGACCTGGTGCAGATCTACACCGGCTTCATCTACGGCGGGCCCGCGCTGGTACACGACGCCGCCGAGGCGCTGCGCGCGCGACGCTGAGGCGCCGACCCGGCCAAGCGTGGCCCGAGGCTGCGCCCGCAGGGGGTTCCCAGGCAACGTTGTCGGGGCGGCGGCGACCGCAACGCTGCCGCGGCGACCGGGCTCAAGTTCGTGAGCCCCGCGCCGATAGCCGAAGGACGTCTCACCCTGAGCCGGAGAGTCCATGGCCGAATCCTCCCGCCTGTCGCCCGAATCTTCTCTCGAGGCCGCACCGCGCCCGACGTCGTTCCTCCAAAGCGCGCTCGGCCTGTTCCGCACCGCCAGCCGACCTTCACGCGAGGCGGGACCGACCATCCGGGTGATGTTCGCGCCGACCCGGGCGGGTCGCCAGGCGCAAGACGAGTCCGCGGCCGAGGTGCACGACGACCCCAAGGCCATGCGCCGGGCCCTCAAGGTCGAGCTCAACCGCGTGAGCGGCAGTCGCTACGTGCTGCGCCACCTGGCCAAGATCGAGCACGACCTCAAGGTCCACGGCCTCGAGACGTTCGACCGACTGCCGCTGCGCGTGCTGGAGAAGGCCTCCGCCCAGCTCGAGAGCCTGGTCGAGTCGCCGATCACCCCTGGGGTCGCGGCGCTGCGCTCGCGGCTGGCCGTCGCGATGCTGGCGCGCGAGCGGGTCGAGCGTCCGGGCCGCGCGGCGGCGGTTCCTGGTGCGTCCGCCGCGGATCGCCGTGCGGGGGTGCCCGAGGCCGCAACCCCTCAGCGACCGGCGGGCCCACACCCAGGCGAGGCGGCCGAGCACGAGCCCGTCGCCGCACGCGCGCCGCGAGTCCACCGCACCACGGAGCGGGACCGCGGATCATCGGCCGCCGCGCTCAGCGCGCTGTCGGCCTGGGGCGGGGAGGACCACCTCGAGGTGCGCGAATCGAGCTTCGCCGACTTCGAGCAGGCCTCCACCGAGTGGCAACTGCTCGACGAGCCCCGCAAGCCATGAGCCGCCCCGAACGTCGGGCCACGCCGGCCGACCTGCAGTCGATGCTCGTCAGCACCGACTTGAAGGCGCTGCTCGACCGCGCCAAGGGAAGCCGGCCGGTGCTCAAGCATCTGGCGATGCTCGAGATCCGTCTGCGGCTCGAGGGCCCGGCCATGATCGACACGCTTCCGCTGGAGACACTGCGCAAGGTCGTCGAGCAACTCGAGGCCGTCCTGCCGTACCCGGTGCCCCAGGGCGTGGCCGCCCTGCGGGCCCGGCTGGACGTGGCGCAGGTGGCCCGCGAGCGCGAGCACCAGGCCAAGGTGGCACCGCCACCGACGATGCCGGCCGGCCTTGCAAGCTCATCGTGCAGGAGGCGAGCCTGACCGACTTCGACCGGGAGGTTCGCTCATGGGCACCGACCGAGCCGGTCCCGCCGGAGGCGCGCTGAGCGCGCGACGCCCCATCTCTCGCTGAATCGCCCTGCACCAGCGCGTGGCGCCTCACCGCGACCGCGGCCCGCCTACTGCAGCGGCACGCCGGTCTTGCTCTGGAGTTCGTCGCGGGTGACGCCCGGCGCCATCTCGACCACCTTCAGGCCGTGAGGCGTGACGTCCATCACCGCGAGGTCGGTGATGATCCGATCGACAACGCCCACGCCCGTCAGCGGCAGCGTGCACTTGGGCAGGATCTTCAGGTCGAACCCTGTGCCGTCCTTCTTCTTGGCCACGTGCTCCATCAGCACGACCACGCTCTTGACCCCGCCGACCAGGTCCATGGCGCCGCCCATGCCCTTGACCATCTTGCCGGGGATCATCCAGTTGGCCAGGTCGCCCTTCTCGCTGACCTGCATCGCGCCGAGGATGCTGAGGTTGATCTTGCCGCCGCGGATCATCGCGAAGCTGTCGTGGCTGCCGAAGATGCTGCTGCCGGGGATCGTGGTGACGGTCTGCTTGCCGGCGTTGATCAGGTCGGCGTCGATCTCGTCCTCGGTCGGGAACGGGCCGATGCCGAGCATGCCGTTCTCGCTTTGCAGCCAGACCTCGATGTCCTTGGGCACGTAGTTGGCCACCAGCGTCGGGATTCCGATGCCGAGGTTCACGTAGTAGCCATCCTGCAGTTCCTGGGCGGCGCGCGCCGCCATCTGGTCTTGGGTCCAGGGCATGTCGTGGCTCCTTGTCGGGTCAGGCCGCGGTCTTCTCGCGGAGGGTGCGGCGCTCGATGCGCTTCTCGGGCGTGGCGTTGAGCACGAGGCGATGCACGTAGATGCCCGGCAGGTGCACCGCGTCCGGGTCGAAGGTGCCGGTCTCGACGATCTCCTCGACCTCCACCACGCTGACCTTGCCGGCCATGATCGCCGCCGGGTTGAAGTTGCGCGCCGTGCGCCGGAAGATCAGGTTGCCGCTCTTGTCGGCCTTCCAGGCCTTGCCCAGCGACACGTCGGGCACCAGCGCGCGCTCCATCACGTAGAGCTTGCCGTCGAACTCGCGGGTCTCCTTGCCCTCGGCCACCATGGTGCCGACGCCGGTGCGCGTGAAGAACGCCGGGATGCCGGCGCCCCCGGCGCGCAGCTTCTCGGCCAGCGTGCCCTGCGGCGTGAACTCGAGTTCGAGCTCGCCGGCCAGGTACTGGCGCTCGAACTCCTTGTTCTCGCCGACGTAGCTGGAGATCATCTTCTTGATCTGCCGGGTGTCGAGCAGCTTGCCCAGGCCGAAGCCGTCGACGCCGCAGTTGTTCGAGATGACGGTGAGGTTCTTCGCGCCGCTGTCGCGCAGCGCGTCGATCAGCGCCTCGGGGATGCCGCACAGGCCGAAGCCGCCGACGGCGAACAGCTGGCCGTCGCGCACGAGGCCGTCGAGCGCCGCCTTGGCACTCGGGTAGATCTTGTTCATGCAGGGGTCTCCTGGGGTGGACCGGTCCGGGTTTCAGGCGGTGAGCAGCGTACTACGTAAGGCATTACGTAGGGCGTACGTAGAATTTCGTAAGCAGCGACGTGGACGTGGCTGCGCCACCTCGCCCCGCGGACCGTCGCCCGACCGCCCATCGACCGCCATGCCCACCCTCGAAACCCTGCAAGCCGACCTCGACCGCGTCGCCGCGCCTTGGATCCGCGAACTCGGGCTGCAATTGACCGAGATCTTCGACGACGGCGTGGCCTTCACGATGCCGGTCACGCCGTCGGTGGTGCACGGCGGCGGCGTGCTGTGCGGACAGGCGCTGATGGCGGCCGCCGACACGGCGATGATCATCGCCCTGTCATCCGCGCTCGGCGGTTTCAAGCCGATGACCACGGTCCAGCTGTCGTGCAGCTTCCTCAAGGCCGTCCCAGGCTCCACGCTTCAGGTCGGCGTGCGCTGCCGGCTGCTGCGCAAGGGCCGCAACCTGGCCTTCGGCGAGGTGACGGTGTCGTTGCCCGACGGCTCGACGGCCGCGCACGCGACGACCACGTACGCGATCCTCTGAACCGCGGCCATGGCGGGCTCGGCCGGATTGGCGGCCATCGACTACCGCACCGCATTCGAACTCGCGCCGATCGGCCTGGTGCTCTCGCGCGAGCGCCTGATCCTCGACTGCAATGCGCAGATGCTGGCGATGTTCGGCGCGCCGCGTGAAGCGCTCGTCGGCCGGTCGTTCGAGGTGCTCTACCCGACGCACGAGGAGTTCGAGCGCACCGGGGCGCGCATCGCGGCCAGCCTGGGGGCCGATGGCCGCTACGCCGACGAGCGGGTGATGAAGCGCGTGGCCGGACCCCGGGCCGGCGAGCTGTTCTGGTGCCACGTGAGCGGGCGTGCCCTCGAGCCGAGCCGTCCGCACGCCGCGGGCATCTGGGCCTTCGAGGACCTGTCGGCCCGCCGTGTGCTGAAGCTGGAGCTGACGCCCCGCGAGCGCGAGATCGCCGCGTTGCTGATCGAGGGACTGACCAGCAAGCTGATCGGCCGGCGCCTGGCGATCAGCCCGCGCACGGTCGACGTCTACCGCGCGCGGCTGATGCGAAAGACCGGTGCGTCGACCACGCCCGAACTGGTGAACCGGCTGCTCACCGGCTGACGGCCAGCGAGGCGCCGGCGCGGATTCCCTGGGCCGCACTGGCTCCGGCGCGCATCAACCGACACACCCGCCGGGCGGCACCCGAGGCGATCGCGTCACTCGACCAGCTTACGCATCCAGTCGGGCAGCGGCACCGACTTCTGCGCCCTGAAATCGGTCCACACGGTCTTGGCCCCGCCCTCCGCGTAGATCACGCCGGGGTCGTCGACGCGCTCCAGCGTGATGTAGGTGTCGAAGCTCGAGCGCCCTGGGTTGGTGACGTAGTGCTTGGCCAGGACATCGCCGGGGTACTCGAGCTGGCGGAGGAAGTTGCAGAACGCGTTGACGATCACCGGCCCGCTGCCGTTCGGGTCGGGCGGCCCGCCCACCTCGTAGAGCCAGTGCAGGCGCACGATCTCGAGGTAGCGGAAGTAGATCGTGTTGTTGACATGGCCCATCGCGTCCATGTCGCCCCAGCGGATCGGGATGATCATCTGGTGGGTGAACTTCTTGTGCTCCGGCAACGTGAAGCGCATGGCGAGGTCTCCGGCGGCGTTCAGCCATCCTTGAGTTCGGCGCCGAGGTCGGCCGCGAGCTGTGCGAGCTGGCGGCGCAGCAGGTCGACCTCGGCCTGCAGACGGCCCTGGTGCGCGCGCAACGCGGCGATCTCGCCGGCCTGGACGCTGTCGGGGCCGGCCACCGGCGCGCCGCCGTCGGCCGACGCCGGGACCGAGAGCCACGCGGCATCGACGGGGCCCATCAGCAGCTGGGCCCAGCGCGCCTCGCGGGCGCCCGGCGCGCGGGGCAGCTTGACGACGAGCGGCCCGCCGCGCTCCGCCGGTCGCGCGGCCAGCTCGTCGAGGAAGCCCTCCACCGCCGACACGTCGGCGAAGCGGTGCAGCCGTTCGGTGTTGGCGCGCAGCTCGGCCGCCGTCTGCGGGCCGCGCAGCACCAGCGTGGCCAGCAGCGCGACCGACTGCGTCGGTACCTCCAGCACCCGGCGCACGTTGTGCTCGTAGCGGGTGACCCGGCTGCCGCTCACCTCGACCACCAGCGCCAGGCGCTTGAGCTCGTCGACCGCCGAGAGCACCTCGGCCTCGGTGGCGGCCAGGATCGGGTCGCGCGCGGTCTTCTGGTTGCAGCCCGCGGTCAGCGCATTCAGCGACAGCGGGTAGGTGTCGGGAACGGTGATCGC
>JALOSQ010000258.1 GCA_025458335.1 Ideonella sp. | reverse complement strand
TTCGCCGGCCGGGCCCGCAAGCACCGCGAGGGCGAGTGACCGGCCGCCGCCGGTGTCGACGGCGGCCGCATCGCCCTGTGGCAGCATGAGACCCGATGATCGACGTCGTCGTCTTCTTCTTCCTGCTCGGCGTCTTCGCGCGGCTGGTCAAGTCCGACCTGCGGTTGCCCGAGGCGCTGTACGAGACGCTGTCGATCTACCTGCTGCTGGCGATCGGGCTGAAGGGTGGCATCGAGCTCAGCCGCCAGCCGCTGGCGGACCTGGCGCCCCAGGTGCTGGCGACGATGGCCCTGGGCTTCGCGATCCCGTTCGCGCTGTTTCCGCTGCTGCGGCTGCTGCGGCTGTCGGGCGTCGACAGCGCGGCGGTGGCCGCGCACTACGGTTCGGTCAGCGTCGTGACCTTCGCGGTGGCGACCGCGGCGCTCACCCGGCGCGGCATCGAGTACGAGAGCCACGCCGCACTGTGGGTCGCGGTCATGGAAGCCCCGGGGCTGGTGGCGGGCATCCTGCTGGCCCGCTGGTCGATCAGCCGCGAGGCCGAGGCGGTGCCGCCGGGCGCCGGCGCCGCGCGGCCGCGTGCCCCCGGGGTGCGGTGGGGCGAACTGGCCCACGACGTGCTGTTCGGCAAGAGCGTGCTGCTGCTGATGGGCGGCCTGCTGATTGGGGCGGTGGCCGGCGACGCGGGCACCGCCCCGATCAAGGCGGTGTTCATCGATCCGTTCAAGGGCGTGCTGGCGCTGTTCCTGCTGGAGCTCGGGCTCGTGGCGGGCTCGCGCCTGGCCGAGGTGAAGCGCTTCGGCCTCGCGGTGCTCGTCGTGGGGATCGGCGTGCCGCCGCTGCTGGCGCTGGCCGGCGCCGCCGTCGGATGGGCGCTGGACCTGTCGGCCGGCGGCATCGCGATCGTGGCGACGCTGGCGGCCAGCGCGAGCTACATCGCCGCGCCCACGGCGATGCGCATTGCGGTGCCGCAGGCCAACGCGGCGCTGTCGATCACCGCGGCGCTGGGGATCACCTTCCCGTTCAATCTCGTGGTGGGCATCCCTCTGTACATCGAACTCGGCCTGGCGCTGGCCCGGCCATGAACCACCGAGCCCGCAGCCCTGGCCGGCACCGCGCCAGCGCCGAGGGCCCCGGGGACCCGTCGTGCCCCTTGCGGAGTCGAGCATGAGTCTGAAAAAGCACCCCAAGACGATGCTGCTGGTGGTCGCCGAGGCCGTCCTGGAGGCCGCGCTGCTGCGCGACGCGCGCCAGCTCGGCGCCCAGGGATGGACGGTGGCCGAAGTGCGCAGTGCGAGCCTCGAGGGGGAACGCGAGGGCGCGTGGGAGGCGGACCGCACGGTGGAGATCCGCCTGATCTGCGACCCGGCCGTGGCCGATGCGATCGCCGAACACGTGCTGCAGCAGTACGTGCCCTACTACAGCATCGCGATGGTCTTCACCCAGGCCGAAGTGCTGAGGCCGGAGCGATTCTGACCGCGGTCCGGTGCGCCGCGCACACATGACCGGCCGCTAGCCGCAGCGCGGGCGAACTCGCGTGGGCCAATGAGAAAGGCCGGCGTCGAGCCGGCCTGTCGGTGCGGCACGGCCCAGGGAAGAGGGCCGCGCTCGGAGATCGGGATGGGTCAGTAGCCGCCGCGACCGCCATAGCCGTCGCCGCCGCCGCGGCCGCCATAGCCACCACCACCGCCGCCACGGCCGTAGCCTCCACCGCCTTCGCCACGGCCACCGTAGCCGCCGCCACCGCCGCCACGGCCACCGTAGCCGCCGCCGCCGCCACCACTGCCACCGCGGCCGCCATAGCCACCACCGCCGCCGCCGCCATAGCCGCCGCCACCGCCGCCGCCGTAGCCGCCGCCGCCGGAGCGGAAGCCGCCACCACCACCGCCGCCCTCACGGGGCCGCGCCTCGTTGACCACGAGCGCCCGGCCGGCCAGGGGCTTGCCGTTCATGCCCTCGATGGCGGCCTGGGCCTGCTGGTCAGTGCCCATCTCGACGAAACCGAAGCCCTTGGAGCGTCCGGTTTCGCGATCCATCATCACCTTGGCCGACGTCACCGAGCCGAACTCGGCGAAGGCTTCCTGCAACTGTTCGTCGCGGATGCTGTAGGCGAGATTGCCCACGTACAGTTTGTTGCCCATCGAGAGCGCCTTTCCTAACCTATCTGTCTTCGAGAGAAGGGTTTCAATGCGAAACCCGGGAACCCAATCGAGCTTCGTACCGACCTGAACTCATCGAGGGAGGGCGCTGCTGCCGTGGGAGCCTCAATTATTGAGCCATCCGCCGTGCTGGGGCAAAGAAATTCAGACGAGGCTGACAGGAGGCTGTCGCCGGAGGCGGCGGCACCGCGCATCGCGTCCCTCGTGCCGAGCGTGACGGAGGCGCTGATCGCCCTGGGATTGGGCGATCACCTCGTCGCGCGCACGGGGTATTGCGTGCATCCGGCCGAGGTGGTGCGGCGCATTCCGAAGGTCGGGGGCACCAAGACGGTGAACGTGGCGAAGCTGCGACGCCTGCGGCCGACCCACGTCGTGGTGAACATCGACGAAAACCGGCTGGAGACCGTCGAAGCCCTGCGGGCATTCGTGCCGAAGCTGGTGGTCACCCACCCCTGCGACCCGGCGGACAACCTCGCGCTGCTCGACCAGCTGGCCGACGCCTTCGGCGCCGTGGCCGGCGTGCTCGAGGCCGCCGCCCGATGGCGGCAGCGCCTCACCGAGGAACTGGCCGCCACCACGCCCGACGGCCGACCCGAGAGCCGCGTGCTGGTGCTGATCTGGCGAGACCCCTGGATGACCGTGGCGCGCGACACGTACATCTCCCGCCTGCTCGCCCGGGTCAATTGGCAGACCCTGCCCGACCAGCGTGGCGGTGAGCGCGGCGCCGCACGCTACCCGATGCTCGCCCCGGACGATCGCGCCTGGCACGCCGCCGAACGGGTGCTGCTGCCCAACGAGCCATATGCCTTCGACGGCAGCCATGTCCAGGAAGTTCGCGAGCGCTCGCCTCAGGCGCGGGTGATGCTGGTCGACGGCGAGGCGCTGAGCTGGTACGGCGTGCGCGCCGTCGAGGGGCTGCGGTACCTGCGAGGGCTGGCCGCCGAGCCGTGAACGCATGGCTGCCCGCCGGCGGAAGGCCCCGTGCCGGAGTCGGGTTCGCCTGGCGGGCGCGCAGCCGCCGGTCATCGGGGCACCATCGGCTTGCGTTTCATCCGAGGAGCGGTCTTCGTGACGCGATGCCGCGCGTCGGGTGGGCGCTCTTTGCAGAAGGCCTCGACCGAGGCATGCTCTTTGCTCATCCTGAAGCGAGGCGAGCCGGCACCGACCGGCGGCCCACTGAGCCCTGTCGTCGGCCTGTCGGATCGGCGAATTGGGCGGTGGTCCGGCCTTTGTTCCCCACGACGGCCCTGTGCGCATGCCGGACATTCGAGTCGAGTCCGTGCGGCGCGGCAGCGCTGACCCGCAGGAAAGCTCTGATGAAGCCCTGAAGTTCGAGGACTTCATCAGAACTTCCCCGACGGCACCGGCTCTCCGATGCCGCCCCTGAATTGCCCAGGAGGTCAGCATGGACGTGATCAGTCACTTCGCCGCGCGCTACGAGCGCACCCGCGAGGAAGAACTCTCGCTCGAGGACTACCTCGCCGAGTCTCTCGCTCGAGGACTACCTCGCCGAGTGCAAGCGCAACCCGCTGGCCTACGCCACCGCCGCCGAGCGCATGCTCAAGGCGATCGGCGAGCCGCAGATGGTCGACACGCGCAACGACCCGCGGCTGTCGCGCATCTTCAGCAACAAGGTCATCAAGATCTACCCTGCCTTCGCCGAGTTCTACGGCATGGAGGAGTCGATCGAGCAGGTCGTCTCGTACTTCCGGCACGCCGCGCAAGGCCTGGAGGAGAAGAAGCAGATCCTCTACCTGCTGGGCCCCGTGGGCGGCGGCAAGAGCTCGATCGCCGAGCGGCTCAAGCAGCTGATGGAGCATGTGCCGTTCTATTCGCTCAAGGGTTCGCCGGTGAACGAGTCGCCGCTGGGCCTATTCGACCCGGCCGAGGACGGGCCTATCCTCGAGAAGGAATTCGGCATCCCGCGCCGCTACCTGCAGCGCATCCTGTCGCCCTGGGCGGTCAAGCGGCTCGAGGAGTTCGGCGGCGACATCCGCAGGTTCAAGGTCGTCAAGCGCTACCCGTCGATCCTCAAGCAGGTCGGCATCGCCAAGACCGAGCCGGGCGACGAGAACAACCAGGACATCTCCAGCCTGGTCGGCAAGGTCGACATCCGCAAGCTCGAGACCTACGCGCAGGACGACCC
>JALOSQ010000257.1 GCA_025458335.1 Ideonella sp. | reverse complement strand
TCGACCGGCGTGGTGAAGTCGATCACGTTCGACCGCTTGCCCGCCGTGTCGACCCAGCGATGGTTGGGCAGCACGCGGTCCAGCGGGCCCCGCAGCAGCCCTTGCTGCTTCATCGCGAGGAAGTTCGGGCCGTTGATCCAGACCAGGTCGACGCTGCCGTCGCGCTCGCGGCCGGCTGCCTTCTCGGCGATGACGCGGGTGACCGCCTCGGCGGTGTCCTTGAGCCGGACGTGCTGCACGGTGATCCCGTGGCGGCGGCGCACCTCCTGGCCGGCCCAGGCGATGAAGGCGTTGGTCTTCTCGTCGCCGGCCCAGGCATTGAAGTAGACCGGGCCAGTCGCCCGAGGCCTGGGCGCGGGCTACGCCCATCCAGGCCCCGCCGGCCGCCGCGGCTCCTGCGGCGAGCAGGGTGCGGCGAGAAACGCCCGTCGAACACGGCGCAACCGGCGCGACGTCGATGCCGGCCGCGGCGCGGCCTGGGCCGTCGTCGGGTTCGGGCACACGCCGGGGCTCGATTAAACGCGGTGGGATCATGGGGTGGTGTTGGTGAGTGAACGACCCGAGGCAGGTCGCCTTGGCACGCGGGGCGGTTACATCCAGTCCGCGGGCACGTGGCCCAGGTCGGCGGGTTCGTCGACGTCGGGCAGGGCGGGCAACTCGTGCCATCGGATGCCGCCTGCCCGCAACTGTCGCCGAGTTTCGGTCATCACCCGGTCGGTGCTCCACGGCATCGCCTGGAACAGCACGGGGACGGATCTGCGCAGCCCCACCAGCACGTAGCCCCCGTCCAGGGCCGGCACGAAGACGGCATCGTGCGAGTCGAGGGCCGCGGAGGCGGCCCGCAGGGTCTCGGCCCGCAGCGCGGGGCAGTCGGTGCCGATCAGCAGCACCTTCGGGTCACGAGCCAGCCCGCGATCAAGCGCGCGCGCCATGCGCTGCCCGAGATCCCCAGGACCTTGCGCGCTGAGTTCGAGTGCGGCCAGTCCCGGCGCCGGCAGGGCGACCAGCACCGGACGCAAAGCCGGTGCCTCGGGCCCCGGGGCCGAGCACAGCTCCACGGGGCCGAGTCGTGCAGCCCGAGCCTCGGCCACCGTGTGCTGCAGCATGCGAGCCGCGAGCGCCGCGGCCCGGTCAGGGCCGAGGGCCGGGATCAGCCTTGTCTTCACGTCGCCCGGCACCGGCGCCTTGGCCAGGATCACGATGCGGCAGCACGCCTGCCCGCCGTCGGCGCAGGAGGTCGGGGCGGTCATCGGTAGCGCCGCGCCAGGTCTTCGGGCGAGGACCCGCGCCAGTACGCCCAGCGCAGCGACCACATGAGCAGGATCGTGCGCCAGACGCCGCGCGACTCCCAGCGGCGTCCCGACGTCTCGGCCGGCCCGCGCAGGCAGGCCGGCGGGCCGAGGCGGCGCAGGCGCCGGGACAGCTCGATGTCCTCCATCAACGGCTGCTCCGGAAAGCCACCGACGGCCTCGAACGCCTCGCGCCGCACGAAGATCGCCTGATCGCCTGTGGCGATTCCGGTCCAGCGCGATCGGCGGTTCATGCACCACGCGATCACCGGCAGCATGCGCGGGCGCCCGACGATGCGCACGTCGAACCGGCCCCAGAGACGGCGATCCAGGTCCGCGCCTGGTCCAACGGCCGAGCGAATCGCCTCGACCGCATCCTCGGGCAGGTGCGTGTCGGCGTGCAGGAACAGCAGCACCGCGCCGCGTGCCGCGCGTGCGCCGGCATTCATCTGGCAGGCACGGCCCGGAGACTGCACGAGGACCTGGTCGCAATGGCCGCGTGCCAACTCGGCCGTGGCGTCGCGGCTGCCGCCGTCGACGACGATCACCTCCACCCCGCGCATGCGCCACGGGGCCATCGCCTCGAGCAACCGGGGCAATGCGACCGCTTCGTTCATCGCCGGGATCACGACCGTGAGCCAGGGCGGCGCGGGGCCAGGCCGACCCGAGACACCGGCGACCTCGTGCCGATCGACCGATGCGATCACGGGGACGTCAACCTGGCTCGCGGAGCGGGCCGCTGCAGCGGCAGGCCCCGGATCGCGGCGGCCTGCTCGATCGCCTCGGCGGCGACTCGCCGTTGGGCCTCGGGCAGGAACGAATGCCGCGCGGCCTCGTGCGCCATCGTCAGCAAGTCGGCCACCCCGAGCGGCGTGTCCTCCAGCAGCGCCCACGCCTCGGAGCTGTGCGTGATGCGCGACATCAGCGTGTTGTCGGTGTGGTACGACAGGCTCACGCCAGCCTGCCAGAGCCGCGTGATGGGGTGGTCGGCGATCGACGGCACCGCGCCGGTGTGCACGTTGCTGGTCGGGCAGACCTCGAGATGCAGGTCGCGCGCGACGGCGAGCTCGACCAGGTGGCGTCTGGCCGGGTCGCGCAGCGCCTCGACGAGGTGCACGCCGTGCCCGATCCGCCGGGCACCGAGGTCGGAGGCCTCGAGCACCCGCTCGGCGACGTCGGCCTCTCCGGCGTGCAGGGTCATCGGCAGGCCCGCGTCGCGGCACCGGGCCAGCGCCGCTGCCTGCAAGGAGCACGGGTAGCCGCTTTCGGGTCCGGCCAGGTCGAAGCCCACCACCCCGCGCCCCCAGTGGCGCAGCGCGAGCTCGACCGCCCGCAGGGTGTCGTCGGGCGCGAGCTGCCGCATCGCGCACACGATCAGGCCGCTGGGCAGCGGGCTGCGCGCGAGGCCGGACAGCAGCGCCTCGACGACCGCGTCGCCGCGCAGGCCATGATCCTCGAACAGCAGCGGCGCGATGCGGAACTCCGCCAGCACGCAGCCTTGCGCCCGGGCATCCTCGGCCGCCTCGAAGGCCACACGCTCGAGCGCCGGGATCGAGGCCATCGCGGCCACGGTCAGATCGAAGCCCTCGAGGTAGCGCTCGAGGCTGCCTGCCCTGGCGCGGGCGTCGAACCAGCGGGCCAGTTGTGCCTCGTCGGCGGCCGGGCAGTGGAGGTGGCGGGCGTGCAGCAACTCGTACAAGGTCGACACCCGCAGGCTGCCGTCGAGGTGCTCGTGCAGGAGGACCTTGGGCAGCGCGCGCAGTGCCTCGACGCCGAGCCGGTCCGGATTCATGCCCGCATGCTAGGCCTTCGCGGGCGCCCCGGTGCAGGGGCCGCGGCATGGCCCGGGGGCCCCGGCCGCGTCCCCGCACGCCGCGTGCCGGACCGGCCCCGACCGGCGAGGCGGCGTCCGCAGGCATCATGCGGGGCGTGACACCCCCCGCGAGCCCACCGCCCGCCGACCTCGACCGGGACGATCCGGCATGCGCCGAGCGATTGATCGCTGCCGCCCGTGCCGTGCGTCGTCATGCCTATGCGCCGTACTCGGGGTTCGCCGTGGGCGCCGCGCTGCTCGACGAGCACGGCCGGGTTCACGTCGGTTGCAACGTCGAGAACGCGGCGTATCCCCAGGGCCTGTGCGCCGAGGCCGCGGCAATCGGCGCACTCGTCGCCGGCGGCGGGCGGCGCATCGTCGCGGCGGCCATCGTGGCCGTGTCCGCGCGTGCTGCGTTGCCCGTGATGCCGTGTGGCGGCTGCCGGCAACGCCTGCGGGAACTGGCGGCGCCCAACCTGCGCATCTGGCTGGCCGACGAGCGCGAGGTGCTCGGCGAGCGTCGGCTGGGCGATCTGCTGCCGGAGAGCTTCGGCCCGTCCGATGTCGGGCGCACGGGGCCGGCGTCATGACGGATGCCAGGCTCGAGCGGGTGCAAGGCCTTCCCGCCGACCGCCGCGACGACGAACTCACGTCCCGGGTCGCCGCCAGTGTCCGGGTCTTGCGCCAGCGCCTGCCGGATGGAGTGCCCGGCGTGGCGGTGTTGCTCGGCTCCGGCTGGTCGGCGGTGGCCGAGGCGCTGCAACAGCCGCTGGAAATCCCGTACCGAGACCTGCCTGCCTTCCCTGACACCTCCGTGCCCGGGCACCGTGCCCGCATCGTCGCCGGCCGCCTCGGGGAGCGACCGGTGCTGCTGCTTTGCGGTCGCCGGCACGCCTACGAGGGCGGCCGGGTCGATGCCATGGCCGGACCGATACGCACGCTGGCCTC
>JALOSQ010000033.1 GCA_025458335.1 Ideonella sp. | reverse complement strand
CCCGAACTGCGCCAGTGGATCATCCAGCAGGCCACGGCGGGCCAGAAGCCCGACGCGGTGCTCAAGGCCATGATCGCGAGCGGCTGGAAGGAAGACGTGGCCGCCGAGGCCCTCGAGCACACGCTGCGCGGCTTCCTGGAGGATCACGCCAAGGCCAACGGCCTGCCGGCCCCCTCGCTCGTGCCTGAGCCCCTCCTGGTGGAAGGCACCAACCTGATCGAGGTGGCGGGACACCCGGTGCGCGTGCTCTCGGCGATGCTGGCCCCCCGGGTCGTCGTGTTCGGCGGCCTGCTGACGGCAGACGAGTGCGACGGTCTCGTCGAGCTCGCGCGCCCGCGGCTCGCGCGCTCCGAGACGGTGGTCAACGAGACCGGCGGCAGCGAGGTCAACACCGCCCGAACCAGCGAGGGCATGTTCTTCGAGCGCGGTGAGCACGAGTTGTGCCGTCGGATCGAAGCACGCCTGGCAGCCCTGCTGAACTGGCCCGTCGAGCGTGGCGAGGGGTTGCAGATCCTGCGCTACCAGCCCGGCGCCGAGTACAAGCCGCACTACGACTACTTCGACCCGGCCCATTCGGGCACGCCGACCATCCTCAAGCGTGGTGGCCAGCGGGTGGGCACCGTCGTGATGTACCTGAACGACCCGGTGCGGGGCGGTGCCACGACCTTTCCCGACGTGCACCTGGAGGTCGCGCCGGCCAAGGGCAACGCGGTGTTCTTCAGCTACGACCGACCCCACCCGATGACCAAGACCCTGCATGGCGGCGCACCGGTGCTCGAGGGCGAGAAGTGGGTGGCCACCAAGTGGCTGCGCCAGGGCGTGTTCCGCTGACGGGCTAGGTCCGCCAGACGCGCGGCGCGCAGGCCGGCAGGCCCAGTGCCCGCGGACGCCACATGCGCCAGGCCCGTTGCAGCGCGTCGAAGGCCGGCTCGGCCCGCCTTGCCAGCACCCGAAGCAGGACGAGTCGACCATCCGGGCTCGTGATGCCCGCGGCCGAAGGGTCCAGCGTTGTTTCGCCGATGGCCTCGCGGGCGGTCTCGACGAGCGCGGCGAGTTCGTCTGGCGCGAACGGCTCGGCCGCTGCGACCCAGGCCGTGGCCAGCACGTCATGGCCAGCCCACCCGAGGGGCGACCGCAGCAGGCGCGCGTCCTCGGCGTTGATCGAGGCGCGTTCGCGCCAGAGCCCCTCGATTTCCAGGTGCTGGCAGTGCCGGCCGCGGTCGAAGGCCTGGCCGCTCGCCGGCAGGCCGAGCGCAAGCATGTCCATCCCGATCATGCGGGCGCCCGGTGCCAGCGTGCACCGCCATCGGGTGGCCGAGCGGGCGCCCGGGTAGACGATCGTCTCGAGGGGCAGCCACTCCAGCCGCGCGCCGGGGCCGACGCGTACGTCGACGTGCTGGCACGCCTCGTCACCGGTGCTGCGGTACAGCCGGGTGGCGCCGGGCGTGGTCAGCAGCAGGTGGGCGTCCGCCTCGACCTCGATCTCCAAGTCGAGGCGGTCACCGCCCACCAGGCCGCCCGGCGGGTGCACCAGCACCTGGTGACAAACCTGCGGCCCCTCCGGATAGAGGGCGGCCAGCACGCGCATCGGGCCATGGTGCCGGTCGCGCACGACGGTTCGACCGTCGTCGTGGCGCGCGCGCAGGTGCAGGTGGCCGTGCCAGCCCATCGTCGCGGCCGGCGTTCAGCGCGACGACCAGAACTGCCGGTGCAACTCGGCGATCTCGGGCTCGACCTCCGGAACCGGGCCGATCACCTCGATCGGCTTCTGGCCGCGCTGGAAGACGTGCCGGCATGGCAGGTCGAGCGTCGGGTTCTCCGGGTGCGCGCCGGTGAGTTCGAGCAGTCGGGACTCGGACAGGCCGTAGATGACCCGGCCGATGTGGGCCCAGTACTGCGTGCCCGCGCACATCGCGCAGGGCTCCACGGTGGTGACGAGGCTGCAGTGCCAGAGGACTTCGGGCGCGTAGCGTGCGGCCGCCTCGCGGGCGAGCACGGCCTCGGCATGGTTGACCCCGTCGACGTTGCCCTGGGTCATCAGGACGGTCTCGTGATCGGCAGCGACCAGCACGGCACCGAACGGATGGTGGCCGTGGCTCATGGCCTCGCGGGCCACCGCCTGGGCGTGCCGCAGCAGCCGCACGACCTGCGCCGCGCTCGGCGGCGGGCCGGGCGGCGGCGTCAGGGAGCCGTTGCGCGCGCCCACGGCCGCGTTCAGCCCAGGGGCGGGATGCGCAGCAGCTGGCCCGGGTAGATCTTGTCCGGGTGCTTGAGCATCGGCTTGTTGGCCTCGAAGATCACCGGGTACTTGTTGGCGTCGCCGTAGAACTTCTTGGCGATCTTGGACAGGTTGTCCCCACTGACCACCGTGTGCCACTGCGACTCGGGTGCCGGCGAGCTGACGGTGAGCAGGTCGTTGACCTGCCCGACGCCCGCCACGTTGCCGCAGCACAGCACGACCTTCTCCTTGGTGGCCTGGTCGGGCACGACGCCCGAGACCGTGACGGTCGAGCTCGCGCCGTCGAAGGCGACGTCGAGCCCGTCGACCTTCAGCCCCTGGGCATTGATGTAGGTGACGATCGCGTCGCCCGCGGCCTTGTTCGCCGCGGCCACCGCCTCGGGGCTCGGGGCGGCCGGCGCGGCCTGGGCCGCCTTGCCGCCGAACAGCTTCTCGCCGGCGTCTTTCAGGAACGAGATCAGACCCATGGTGCCTCCTTGAACTGACGGATGGGAAGCCCGGACTGTAGCCCGTGCCCCGTGACGGAATGCACGGACCGCGCCGGTCGGCCGGGCCGCCCGGTCGGGTCGGCGCCGGCTGACACGACGCGGAGACGCGTGGCCTTACGCCGCCTGCGAACCGCGGTGGGCCCAGGCGGTGGTGCGGTGCTCCAGGAAGCTGAACAGCTCGTACATCGCCATCGCCATGAGGCCCACCACCACCAGGCCCGCGAAGGCCAGCCCCATCTGCATCGACGAGCCCGCCGAGATCAGCAGGTAGCCGATGCCCTGGTTCGACGCCGTCATCTCGCTGACGGTGGTGCCGACGAAGGCCAGCGTGATCGCGACCTTGAGCGAGCCGTAGAAGTACGGCAGCGAGCGCGGCATCCCCACCTTGGTCAGCACGTCCCAGCGCTTGGCGCCGAGCACGCGCAGCACGTCCTCGAGCTCGGGCTCGAGGGTCGCGAGGCCGGTCGCGATGTTCACCATGATCGGGAAGAAGCTGATCAGGAAGGCGGTGAGCACGGCCGGCCCGAAGCCGATGCCGAACCACACCACGAGGATCGGCACGAAGGCCGCCTTGGGCAGCGCGTTGAACGCTGTCATCAGCGGGTACATCGAGTTGTAGGCCAGGCGCGAACTGCCCATCAGGAAGCCCAGCAGCACGCCCACCGCGATCGCGATCGCGAAACCGATCATCGTCACGTAGAAGGTGTGCCAGGCATGGCCCAGGATGACCGGCCAGAACTGGGCGAGTGCCTTGCCGATGGCCCACGGGCTCGGGAAGATGAACTCGCTGACGTTGAACACGGTGCAGATCAGCTGCCACAGCACCAGGATGGCCACCAGCAGGATCAGCGGCGACCAGCGCTCGAGGGTCTTGTTCATTGCGCCACCTCCGCGCTCTTCTTGCGGATGGCCCCGATGTGGCCACGCAGCTCGTGCACGATGTCGGTGAACTCCGGGGTGTAGGTCACCTCCAGGTCGCGTGGCCGCGGCAGTTCGATGGCGCGCTTGACGACGAAGCGCCCCGGGCTCTTGCTCATCACGTAGACCGTGTCGGCCAGGAACACGCTCTCGCGCAGGTCGTGCGTCACCAGGATGACGTTGAAGCGCTGCGACTGCCACAGGTCGCGCAGGATGCACCAGAGCTCCTCGCGGGTGAACGCGTCGAGCGCGCCGAAGGGCTCGTCGAGCAGCAGCATCTTGGGCTCGTGGATCAGCGCACGGCAGATGCTGGCGCGCTGCTGCATGCCGCCCGACAGCTGCCAGGGGAACTTCTCCTCGTAGCCGCCGAGGCCCACGGTCTGCAGCAGCTTCGAGGCACGCGCCCGGTACTCGTCACGGCGCTGCTTGAACTGGGAACGATGCGGCTCGACGATCTCGAGCGGCAGCAGGACGTTGTCGATCGTCGTGCGCCAGGGCAGCAGGCTGGGCGCCTGGAAGGCCATGCCGCTGATCTTCAGCGGCCCGTCGACCGGCTGGCCGCCGATGTGGATCGTGCCCTTGCTCGGGTGCTTGAGCCCGGTCGTGAGCTTCATGAACGTGCTCTTGCCGCAGCCGGACGGGCCGACGATCGCGATGAACTCGCCCTCGCCGACCTGCAGGCTGATGTCCTCCACCGCGAAGTGACCCTGGGCGAGCAGCTGGTCGTTGTACGCCAGCCAGACGTTCTGGAAATCGATGAAGGGTCTCGTCATGCAGGCTCCCGTTGGCGATGACATTCGATTGCAGGATTGGGGCCAGCCCCGGCCGCCGCGGGGCAGTCGAGGCTGGCGATCAGCTCGCGCAGGGCCGCCTGGTAGGTCGCGGGTGCCTCTTGCTGGAGCCGGCTGTGGGTGCCGCCTTCGATCGCGACGAGCCGCTTGGGCGGGCGCGCGGCCTCGTACAGGCGCCGACCGAGTTCGAACGGGACCGTGTCGTCGGCGGTTCCATGCAGGAACAGCACCGGGGCGTCGACCCGTGGGATCTTGTCGATCGAGTCGAAGCGCTGGGTGCTGATCAGCTCGGCCATGGCGCCGGCCACCCGCCCGGCGGCCGCGCGAGCGACGTCGGGCATGCGGGTGAAGGTCGACTCCAGCACCAGGGCGCCGTAGTCGTGGCCGTGGCGAAGCCGACTCGCGATCTCGACCGCGACGCCGCCGCCCATCGAGTGGCCGTAGACGACGCGCCGGCGGGCGTCGGGCTGCCGCTCGACCAGCGCTTCCCAGCCCAGCGCGGCGTCGGCGTAGATCGAGCGCTCGGAGGGGACGATCGGCGTGCTGCTGCCCCAGCCCCGGTAGTCGACGCCGAGGATCGCGAAGCCGGCCTCGCGCAGGGCCTCGATCTTCGGCAGGTTCTGGTAGAGGTTGCGAAACGTGCCGTGCAGGTACAGCAGCGCAGGGGCATGCGGCTGCGGGTGGGGCAGCCACCACAGCCGGATGTGCTGGCGCGCCCCGGCGGGGATGATCTCGTCGTCGGGCGTGCGCGTCGGCTCGGTGGTGACGATCTCGCGGTCGAAGGCCAGATCGCCCGGCCGAAGCCCTGGGAAGTCCGGTGGCGGGCCCGGCGTCGGCCGGAACACGATCAGCCGTTGCCGGGCGTCGAGCCAGGCACAGCCGCCCAGCGCCCCCGCGGCCCCGGTCGACAGGGCCACGAGCAGGCGCCGCCGCGGCGGGGTCATTGGCGGGCGGCAGAATGCCGCCCATGATGAAGATCGCCCGCCGACATCCCGCCCGGGGCCACGCGCCCATGTCGACGCGGCCCGGCCGCCTCGCGCGGACGATCCAGGTGCTGGTGCTGTTGGCCGCGCCCTGGGCCGTGGTCACGCCGTCCGTGGCTCAGCCGTCCGTCGTGGAGGTTCCCGAGGACCCGCCGGCCGGGCAGTGGACGTTCAGCTGGTCGCCGCTGTCGGTGCACTTCAGCCCGAGCGACGAGCACAAGCATTCGATCGCCCTGGGCCTGCGGCGAGCGCTGGGCGGACCGGCCTTCGCCGGCGGCGCGTTCTTCACCAACTCGTTCGGGCAGCCGAGCGCCTACGCCCACTACGGTCAGCGCCTGTACGGCGGCGTGCCGTCGCGCCCGGCCTTCTACGTCGAGTGGAGCGTCGGGCTCATGTACGGCTACGTGCGCGACCGCGCCGACGACGTGCCGATGAACGTGCGCGGCTTCTCGCCGGTGTTCCTGCTGTCGCCGGGCTGGCAGCTCACGCCGCGAACCTCGGTCCAGCTGAACCTCGCCGGCACTGCCGCGGTGATGCTGCAGATCGACCACCGGATCGACTGACCACCCGGCGACGGGTTGGCCAGCCGCCGGCTGGGGGCTGGCCAACCGTCGGTTCACTTGCGTGCGGCGGCGAAGATGTTGCGATCGGCGGCCGCAGGCAGGAAGCTGCCGTTCCAGACGGCGTCCGGGTTGATGCGCTCCTTGGTCGCAAAGGCGTCGGCCACCTGGCTGGCCATCAGGCTCAGGCGCGGACCCATGACGTTGCCGAAGCCCTCGGTGCGGGCATCGGGCGTGAGCACGGTGGCGTCGAGGGCCATGCGCAGCCGGCGCAGCTCGAGGTCCTCGTTGATGATGCCGTCGCGGGCCTTGACCGTCGCGATCGCGCCCTTCGGATCGGCGATCACATCCTTGACGCCCTTGGTGAACGCACGCAGGAACGCACGCACCGCCTCGGGGTTGTCCTTCAGGAACTTCTCGCCCACGATGATCGCGTTGCCGTACAGGCGAACGCCGTGCTGCGGGTAGGGCATGACCACGATGTCGTCGGCCTTGACGCCGCGTGCCTCGAGGTTGAGCACCGAGGTGAACGAGAAGCCGGTGATCGCGTCGATGTCGCCGCGCACCAGCATCGTCTCGCGCAGGGGCGGGTCCATCGAGGTCCAGGCCACGTTGCTGACGCCGTTGGCCTTGGCGAAGATCGGGAACGCCTTGCGGCCGGCGTCGAACACCGGCGCGCCGAGTTTCTTGCCCGACAGGTCGGCCGGGGTCTTGATGCCGCTCTTCCTCAGGGCGAGCACCGCGGCGGGCGTGTTGTTGTAGACCATCATCACCGCGACCGGCTTGTTCGGCACCGTCGGGTTGTTGGCGTGGAACTCCATCAGCGCCGCCAGGTCGGCGAATCCCATGTCGTAGGTGCCCGAAGCCACCCGGGTGACCGTGCCCCCCGAACCGTTGCCGGCGTCGATCGTCACGTTGAGCTTCTCGGCCTTGAAGTGGCCCTTGGCCGCCGGCACCAGGAACAGCGCCGACGGGCCTTCGAAGCGCCAGTCGAGCTGGAACTTGATGGACGTTTCCTGGGCGTGCACGGCCGGCGCCAGCGCACCGAAGGCGGTGGCCGCGACGGCGGCAAGCAGCGCCCGCCGGCCGGTGGCCCGGGGCAGGGTGGACACGAGGCGCTGCGACAGACGATCGATCATGGAATCACTCCGGTGGGACAGGAATCAGGGGATGGCCACGGACACCGGCAGGCGCCCACGACCCAGGACCACGAGGATTGCAAATTCTGTGCGCGTTTGCGGCTGGTCATGCACCAGTTTGAACCCGCGGATGCGCCGCCTTGGTGCGCTCATGGCGAGAGCAGGTCGAGCAGGGTGCGGGCAACGACCTTCGTCGCCCGCCGAAGGTCGTCGAGCACCAGGTGCTCGTCGGCCCGCTTGGCATTGCTCTCCAGCACGGTCCGCGGGCCGGCGCCGTAGATCACGGCCGGAACGCCCCGTTCACCGTACAGGCGCACGTCGGTGTACAGGGGCGTGCCCGAGGTCGGCAGCGGCTCGCCGAGGATGGCCTGCCCGTGCCGCTGCAGCGGTTCGACCAGGCGCTCGTGCCCGCCCAGCGGCTTGAGTGCATGGGCGAGCAGCAGGCGGCGGATCTCGACGCGCACCCCCGGGCTGGCGGCCACGCTGCGCTCGACCAGGCCGCGGACCTCGGCCTCGACCGCGGCGGCGTCCTCCTCGGGGATCATCCGGCGGTCGAGCTTGAGCACCACCTTGCCCGGCACCACGTTCGTGTTGGTGCCGCCCTCGATGCGGCCGACGTTGAGGTACGGGTGCGTGATGCCGGCGACCTGCGACCTGCGCGTGCGCAACTCGTCGTTGTGCGCGTACAGCGCCGCCAGCAGGCGCGTGGCGGCCTGCAGGGCGTCGATGCCGGTGTGGGGATAGGCCGCGTGGGACGCCAGGCCGTGCAGCGTGACCTCCATCTGGAGGCAGCCGTTGTGCGCGGTGACGATCTGGTAGCTGAAGCCGGCAGCGATCAGCAGGTCGGGCCGGGTCAGCCCGTGCCGCAACAGCCAGCCCGGCCCCAGCTCGCCGCCGAACTCCTCGTCGTACGTGAAGTGCAGTTCGACCGCGCCACGCAGGGTCCGGCCGTGGGCCGCGGCCGCCGCTTCGAGCGCCCGGGTGGCGAAGGTGTAGGTCGCGAAGTCGCTCTTGCTCACCGCCGCGGCGCGGCCGTACAGGCGCCCGCCCGCCACGTCGCCGCCGTAGGGGTCGTGGGTCCAGCCCTCGCCCGGTGGCACCACGTCGCCGTGGGCGTTCAGCGCGATGGTCGGGCCGCCGGCCGCATACGGCCGGCGCACGATCAGGTTGGTGATCGACGCCATGCCCTGGGCCGCGACCTCCACCGCGGGGACCGGGTGCCGCTCGGCCACCAGGCCCATGTCGGCGAGCAGGCCGGCGGTCCGCTCGGCATGCGGCGCGTTGTCGCCGGGCGGCGTGTCGGTGGGCACGCGCACCAGGGCCTGCAGGAACTGCACCTCCTCGTCGAAGTGCTCGTCGATCCAGGCGTCGAGGGCGCGGTACGGCGCGGAGTCGGTGGGTTCGGCCATGGCGATGTCGGGTCAGGCGGGCCCAAGCGCATCCAGCAGGCGCTGGAAGGCCTCGACCGCGAGCTGCATGTCGTCGACCGTGGTCGACTCCAGCGGGTTGTGGCTGATGCCGGCGTTCTCGCCGCGCACGAACAGCATCGCCTGCGGCATCACCTCGTGAAGCTTCATGGCGTCGTGGCCGGCCCCGCTGGGCAGGCGGAAGACCGGCAGGCCGAGGCTGGCGACCGCCTGGGCCCAACGGCCTTCCCAGGCGGGATCGCTCGGCGCGGCGCTGGCCTGCATCGTGCGCTCGAGCGAGCACCGCAGCCCGCGCCGCTGCGCGATGCGTTCGGCCTCGGCCAGCACGTCGGCTTCCAGGCGATCGCGCGCCGCGTTGGTCGTGGCACGCAGGTCGAGGCTGAAGCGGCAGCGCCCGGGCACCACGTTGATCGACCCGCCCGGCACGTCGAGCATGCCCACCGTGCCGACCAGGTCGGGTTCGGCAGCAGCCCGGCGCTCGACGAACAGCGCGAGCTCGGCCGCGGCCGTGGCCGCGTCGCGGCGACGGTCCATCGGTGTCGTGCCGGCATGGCTGGCCACCCCGGTCATCTCGCCGAGGTAGCGCACGCTGCCGTTGATCGAGGTGACCACGCCCAGCGGCAGGTCGATCTCGTTGAGCACCGGCCCCTGCTCGATGTGGACCTCGACGAACCCGACGTAGCGCGACGGGTCGCGCCGCAATGCACGGATCGCGTCGAGGTCGGCCGGCAGGCCTGCCGCGGTCATCGCGTCGCGCATCGCCACGCCGTCGGCGTCGACCTGACCGAGCCAGGCCGGGTCGAAGTGCCCGGTCAGCGCGCTCGAGCCGAGGAAGGTTGCCTTGTAGCGCTGGCCCTCCTCCTCCGCGAACCCGACCACCTCCAGGCCGAAGGGCAGGCGCCGGCCGGCCGCCCGCAGCTCGCCCACCACCGCCATCGGCACCAGGATGCCGAGCCGGCCGTCGTAGCGCCCGGCGTTGCGCACGGTGTCGTAGTGCGATCCGGTGAGCAGCCGCGGGGCGGCCGGGTCGGCACCGTGGTACACGCCCACCACGTTGCCGACCGCGTCGAGGCTCACCTCGTCGAAGCCGCACTCCTTCATCCACCACTGCAGGCGCCGCGCCACCGTGCGGTGCGCCTCGGTGAGGTAGGTGACGGTGAGCTGGCCCTGCTCGGCGTACCCCGGATCGCTGTGCGTCGCGAGTTCCTCGGCCCAGTCCCAGACCCGCTGCCCGAGGCCCGGCACGACGCCGAACTTGTCGTTGAGCCGGATCTCGGCGATGCGGTGGATGTTGCGCAGGCACTCGGCGAACTCGACGTCCGGGTGGGCGGCGAGACGGCGTTCGAAGGTCTCGATGATCTGCCGGCGGCTGAGGCCGGTGCCGCGCGCTCCGCGCACCGCGAGGATGAACGGCCAGCCGAACCGGGCGTTGTAGTCGGCGTTCAGCCGCTGGAGCCGATCGAACTCCTCGGGCGTGCAGTGGGTCAGGCCCGCCGCGCCCTGCTCGTGGGTGCTCTCGGCCGTGAGCGAGCGGGCGACCATGGCCTTGCCCGCCAGCTCGGGGTGCGCGCGGATCAGGGCCAGCTGGCGCTCACGGCCGCCCTCGCGCACTGCCTGGACCAGCGCCTGCTTGAGGGCCGGCAGCGTGGCGAAGGGGCGCTTCGCCCACGCGGCCTCGGCGATCCAGGGGGAATGCTCGTACGTGCCGTCGAGCAGGCGCACGAAGGCGGCCTGGTCGGCGGCGTTGATCGCCTCGAGGCTGAGCGATGGGGGCGTGGTCATCGGGAACTCGGTGTCGATCTCGGGCGCCGGTGTCTTCAGGCCCAGACGTGGGCGCTGGCGGCATCGAACGGATGCACGGTCTTCCAGTGCCGCGCGATGTCGATGCGCCGCGCGACCCACACGCGGTCGCGCGACTGCACGTGGTCGAGGAAGCGCTGCAGCGAGCCGATCCGCCCGGGCTTGCCGAGCAGGCGGCAGTGCATGCCGATCGACATCATGCGCGGCTGCTCGTCGCCCTCGGCATAGAGGGCATCGAACGCGTCGCGCAGGTAGCTGAAGAAATGCTCGCCGGTGTTGAAGCCTTGCGCCTGCACGAAGCGCATGTCGTTCGTGTCCAGCGAGTAGGGCACGACCAGGTGTGGCACGAGCGTGCCGTCGGTCTTCTTCACCTGCAGCCAGAAGGGCAGGTCGTCGCCGTAGTAATCGGAGTCGTACTCGTAGCCGCCGTGGTCCACGACCAGGCGCCGGGTGTTCGGGCTGTCGCGGCCCGTGTACCAGCCGCTGGCCCAGGCCCCGCCCGTCAGATCCTTGAGCACCGACGTCGCGGTGGCGATGTGCTTGCGCTCGGTGGCCTCGGGCATGTGCTGGTGGTGGATCCAGCGCAGCCCGTGGTTGGCGATCTCGTCGCCGCGTTCCATGAAGGCGGCCACGAGCTCCGGGTAACGCTCCAGCGCCGCGACGACGCCGAACACGGTCAACGGGAGCCCGCGCCGGTCGAACTCGCGCAGGATGCGCCACACGCCGACGCGCGAGCCGTACTCGTACATCGACTCCATCGTCATGTGACGGTTCTCGTACGCCTGCGCCGTGACCAACTCGGACAGGAAGGTCTCGCTGGTCGGGTCGCCGTGCAGCGGGTTGTTCTCGCCGCCTTCCTCGTAGTTGAGGACGAACTGCACCGCGACGCGGGCGTTGCCCGGCCACTGGGCATGCGGCGGCGTGCGGCCGTAGCCGCGCAGGTCACGGGGATAGGGCAGGGTGGCCATGGGGTCGACTCGGGGGAGGAGGCAGGTGTGGACGGCAGCCGCTCGGTGGTCAATGACGCAGCAGCGCCTGCGACAGGTCGGTCATCCGAGGGTTCAGGCGCAAGTTGCGTTCCACGTGGTCCAGGTGGGCCTCGGTGAGCCGGACGGCGGCCCGCGTGTCGCCCCGCTCGAGCGCGTCGACGATGGCCACGTGCTCGGCGAGCGAGGCCTCGGCCGACAGCGACGACTGGTACATCAGCGAGATGAGCGACGAGCGGCTGAGCAGGTCGGCGAGCAATTCGGCCAGCACCTCGTTGCCGAGCAAGCGCGCCAGCACCACGTGGAAGTCGGCGAGCAGGCGGGTCCGGCCGGGCACGTCGGTGCGGGCCACCGCGTCGGCCTCGGCCCGCAGGTGGGCGCGCAGCTCGGCGAGCTGCGCTGGCGTGAGGCGCGCGCCCAGGCGGCGGATCATCGCGCCCTCGAGCAGCTGGCGGACCTCGAACACCTGGCGCGCCTCCTCGACGCTCGGCCGCGCGACGAAGGCGCCGCGGGCGGGCTCCAGCGTGACCAGCCGGTCGCGACTGAGCTGGTTGAGGGCCTGGCGCACGATCGTGCGCGAGACGGCGAACAGGTCGGCGATCGGCTGCTCGGCGAGCTTGGTGCCCGGCATCAGGCGTCGCTCGACGATGGCCGAGGTGATGGCATCGACGATGCGCTGCGTCGCGCCCGGCTCCGCGGCGGGGCGCGACGCGCTGCGGTCCGTCCGCGCGCCGTCACGGCCCGGCCGCACCGCGGCCTGCACGGCGCGGCGCGATCGCTGGCGGGGCAGGGCGGCAGGCGGAGCCATGGACGGTCGGGTCGGGCGGGGTGTGCGCGAAGTGTATGCGAAAGTGTATACAATTCCGGCCATGGGACACCTCAGCACGCACGTCCTCGACACCGCCCACGGCTGCCCGGCGGCCGGCCTGAAGGTCACGTTGCAGCGGCTCGATGCCGGGCAGTGGTCCACCCTGAAGGCGCTCGCCCTGAACCACGACGGCCGCGCCGACGCCCCGCTGCTCGACGCGAGCTCGATGGCCGCCGGCCGCTACCGGCTGCTGTTCGAGGTGGCCGGCTACTTCCGGGCGCGCGGCGTCGCGCTGCCCGACCCGCCCTTCATCGACGTCGTGACCCTGGAGTTCGGCATCGCCGACGCCCAGGGCCACTACCACGTCCCGCTGCTGTGCAGCCCCTGGAGCTACAGCACGTACCGCGGCAGCTAGGCACGCGGCTTGCCTGTGCGGGACACGACCCTGCCTTGAACGCCGCGCCCGCGGCCGTGGTTGCCTGACATGGACGTCTACCTGCTCGACTGGGCCAACCTGCTGCTGCGCTGGCTGCACGTGATCGTCGGCATCGCGTGGATCGGCTCGTCGTTCTACTTCGTGATGCTCGACAACAGCCTCGAGGTGCCGCGGGCGCCCGGGCTGAAGGACGCCGGCGTGACCGGCGAGTTGTGGGCCGTGCACGGCGGGGGTTTCTACAACCCCCAGAAGTACGCGGTCGGCCCGAAGCAGCTGCCGCCCAACAAGCTGCACTGGTTCTACTGGGAGAGCTACTGGACCTGGATGTCCGGCTTCGCGCTCTTCGCGGTGCTGTACCTGTGGAACGCGAACACCTTCCTGGTCGACCGCAATGTGTTCGCCTGGCCTTCGGCGTGGATGGCGGGGCTGGCCGCGGTGGGCTTTCTGGTCGTGGGCTGGTTCGTCTACGACGCGATCTGCCGGGTGTTCGGTCGCAACGCCGACGGGTCCATCGGCGGTGACCTGCGCGTCGGTGTGCTGATCTTCGTGTACGTGGCCGCCGCGAGCTGGCTGGCCTGCCAGCTCTTTCCAGGGCGGGCGGCCTTCCTGATCGTCGGCGCGATGCTGGCCACGATCATGAGCGCCAACGTGTTCTTCTGGATCATTCCGGGCCAGCGCACGGTGGTCGCCGACATCGCCGGCGGTCGTACCCCGGACCCGATCCACGGCCAGCGCGGCAAGCAGCGCAGCGTGCACAACACGTACTTCACGCTGCCGGTGTTGATCGCGATGCTGTCCAATCACTACGGCTGGCTCGTGCAGGCGCCGCACAACTGGCTGGTGCTCGTCCTTGTCATGCTGGCCGGTGCCCTGATCCGCCACGGCTTCGTGGTGCGGCACAAGGCGCTCGTCAACGGCACCCGCGTGCCCTGGGAGGTGCCCGCCGCCGGGGTCGTCATCCTGCTCGGG
>JALOSQ010000256.1 GCA_025458335.1 Ideonella sp. | reverse complement strand
GGGGGCAGGGGACGGGCGGGTTCGGTCATGCGATTCGCGCCGGCCCCGGGCGATCCGGGGGCGCGTGGGTGGGGTTCAGAACGGGCCTTGCTTGACGAAACCGCCGCCCTGCAAGACGACCGCGGGGTCGTCGCGGTCGAGGCTCGGCTGCCTCGCCTCGAGCTCGGCGCGGTACCGCTCGCTGCTGTCGCGCGGGCGGTAGCCGACATGGCGAGCGCTGGTGTTGTCCCACCAGGTCAGGCGGTTGTCGCTCATGCCGTAGATCACCGTGTGGCCCACGACCGGCGCGGTGAGGGCGGCCACCACGAGCCGCTCGAGGTCGTCGAAGCTCAGCCACGTGGCCAGCATGCGCCGGTCGCGTGGCTCGGCGAAGCTCGAGCCGATGCGCAGGCTCACCGTCTCGATCCCATGGCGGTCGAAGTAGAACTGCGCCAGCTGCTCGCCGAAGGCCTTGCTCAGGCCGTAGTAGCCGTCGGGGCGCATCGGCATCTGTGGCGTGAGGGTCTGGTCCTGGCGGTAGAAGCCCGTCACGTGGTTCGAGCTGGCGAACACGATGCGCCGCGTGCCGGCCAGGCGCGCGCCCTCGTAGACGTGGTACGTGCCGACGATGTTGGCCGGCAGGATCGTCTCGAACGGGTGCTCGGTCGACACCCCGCCGAGGTGCACCACGGCGTCCACACCCTGCAGCAGCGCGAGCACAGCCGCCTTGTTCTCCAGCGGGGTCGCGATCAGTTCCTCGCCTTCAGCCGGCGGGCCCAGCTCGGCGATGTCGCTCACTCGCAGCACGTCGCACCGCGAACGCAGGCGAGGGCGCAGCACCCGGCCGAGGCCCCCCGCGGCTCCGGTGAGCAGCAGGCGACCGAAACGGACGCCGGTGACCGGTGGATCGGCCGCTGCCGGCTCGGCGGTCGGCGCACCCTCGGCAGCCTCGTGGGGGCTCGTCATGCGATCACTGTCGATGAGCGATGGCGCGAAGTCAATCGGCGCACACCGCACGGCAGCGAGCGCCGGCTGGACCTGCCCCGCCACCGGCGACGCGCGGGCGGACCCGCTCGGGGCCACCACAATCGGGCACCTGCTGCCCATGAGACGCCGATGACGCCCGATCCCCGCCAGCACCCGCGTGCCTTGCTGCGCGCGCTGTACGACACCGCGGTCGCGCGGGCCTTGCCGCGCGAGCAGACCGGGCGCTACCTGCCGCCGCCGCCGCGCGGCCGCACGCTGGTGCTCGGCGCCGGCAAGGCCGGCGGAGCGATGGCCGAGGCGGTCGATGTGCTGTGGCCGGCCGACGCGCCCCTGTCGGGGCTCGTCGTCACCCGCTACCACCACGTGCCGCCCGGCCTGCGCGCCCGGCCCGGGCGCATCGAGGTCGTCGAGGCGCGCCATCCGGTGCCGGATGCGGCCGGCGAACAGGCGGCACGGCGCATCGTCGAGCTCACCCGCGGCCTGACCGCCGACGACCTCGTGCTCTGCCTGATCAGCGGCGGCGGCTCGGCCCTGCTCAGCCTGCCGGCGCCCGGCCTCACGCTGGCCGACCAGCAGGCGGTCAACCAGGCGCTGCTGGCCAGCGGCGCGCCGATCGACCAGATGAACTGCGTGCGCAAGCACCTGTCGGCCGTGCAGGGCGGACGGCTCGCGGCACTGTGCGCGCCGGCGCGCGTGGTCACGCTGCTGATCAGCGACGTGCCGGGCGACGACCCGGCGGTCATCGCCAGCGGCCCCACCGTGCCCGACCCGACCACCTGCGCCGACGCGCTGGCGATCCTGCAGCGCCACGGCATCGACGTGCCGCCCGTGGCGCTCGAAGGCCTGCACAGCGGTGCGTTCGAGACCCCCAAGCCAGGCGACCCGCGTTTCGCCGGGCACGAGGTGCACCTGATCGCCACGCCGCAGCAAAGCCTCGAGGCCGCGGCCGAGGCGGCGCGCGCCATGGGCCTGGAGGCGCACGTGCTCAGCGACGAGATCGAAGGCGAGAGCCACGTGGTGGGTGGTGTGCACGCGGCGTTGGCGCGCGCGGTGGCGCGCCGCGGCGCGCCGTTTCGCCGGCCTTGCGTGATCCTCTCCGGGGGCGAGACCACCGTCACGGTCACGGGCGCGCGGGGGCCCACCGGCCGGGGCGGCCGGGCCAGCGAGTTCCTGCTCGGCTGTGCGCTGGCGCTGCAGGGGGAGCCGGGCGTCTGGGCACTGGCCGCCGACACCGACGGCATCGACGGCATCGAGGACAACGCCGGTGCGATCGTCGCGCCGGACACGCTCGCCCGCGCGGCAGAGGCCGGCCTGAAGCCGCGCGAGGCGCTCGACCGGCACGACGGCTACGGGTTCTTCTCGGCCCTGGGCGACCTGGTGGTCACCGGGCCGACCTACACCAACGTCAACGACTTCCGCGCGCTGCTGGTGCTCTGACGGCAGGCGCCGCGGCCCGAACGTGGGCCGTTTGACCCGGGTCAACCGGGCTGCCGCCGCGTGCGAATAGGGTTCAGGCCTCGCACCTTGCGTCGGGCCGTCGCCCGGTGCGCAACACGAGCGCCATGGATCAGGACGTCACGCGTCGGCTCTGGAGGGAACTGTTCGGCTCCTCGGCGGAGGGCGAGCGGATCGCCGCCGACCTGCTCGCGGTCGCGCGTTTCGACGCGGCCTCGGCCGGGCAGATGCTGGTCGTCGAGGGCCAGCCTGCGCACGACCTGATCGCGCTGGCGCACGGCGAGGCGTCGATCGGCGTGATGGGCGAGGGTGAGCATGGCGTGGCGTTCGTGCCCGAGCGCGGCGTGTGCGGGCCATGCTGGCTCGACCCGAGCAGCGCCTGGCGCGAGGATGGAGCCCACCTGCGAACCGCCCGCGCCGACAGCCCGGTGCAGGTGTTGCGGATGCCGGTACGCGAGTTGCGCCGGCTGATCGCGCGGCACCCCCCGCTGGGCGGCCACCTGCTCGAGTTGCTGGCCGACGAAATCGGCCGGCTCAGCACCGACGTGCATGACCTCCTGCAGAAAGACGCCGAGGCGCGCCTGGCGTCCTGGTTGATGCGCCGCATCGGCGACGACCCCGAGCCCCCGGGTCTGCCCGAGATCCAGCTGACCGAACGCAAGCGGCAGATCGCCACGCAGCTCGGCGTCAAGCCCGAGACCCTGTCGCGCCTGCTGCGCGCGCTGACCCGCAAGGGACTGGTCGAGGTCTTCGGCTACCGGGTGCGGGTACTCGACCCCGAGGGCCTGCGGGCCCTGGCCGCCGGCTGATCTCACCCGACGCCCGACTGCCAGGGCGGCGCACGCCGCCGGCACGAGCGGTTCCACGGGGCGTGCCACGCGCCCCGGCATGGTGCTTGCTCTGGTTGTGTCATGCCCGCCTTGGTGCCACCAGAACCCGACGATCGATCCGCGTCGCCGTCGCTCATGCTCGACAGCCTGGGCGAGGGCATCTTCGGCATCGACCTCGACGGTTCCTGCACGTTCATCAACCCGGCGGCGCTGCGGATGCTCGGCTATCGCCCCGCGACGGTGCTGGGTCGAAACATGCATGAGCTCGTGCACCATTCGCATGCAGACGGGCGCCACTATCCGGAATGCGAGTGCCCGATCTTCAACGCGTTCCGGCGCGGCGAACCGTGCCGGATCGACGACGAGGTGCTCTGGCGGGCCGACGGCACGCCCTTTCACGCCGAGTACGCCAGCCATCCGGTGCTGGACCAGGGGCGAGTGGTCGGCGCGGTGGTGAGCTTCGTCGACATCGGCGAGCGCAAGGCCGCCGAGGCCCTGCTGCGCCGGACGAACGACGA
>JALOSQ010000032.1 GCA_025458335.1 Ideonella sp. | reverse complement strand
GTAGCTCATCACCCGATATGTCAGCCAGCCCCAGATCAGCGGCGGAATCACGAGGATCAGCGGCGGCACGAACCACAGCGGAATCGACACCACCATCGCCACCAGGGCGGCCGCCGTGGCGGCCAGCGTGAGGACGAATCCGGCGATGAACGAGCCACCGCGCTTCTTCTCGAGGGTTGCGAAGCGCCGATCCGCGACCAGCGACACCATGGCCGGCGTCATCAGCACCGCGACCGCGATCAGCGACACCAGCACGATCACGCAGGTTCGCCAGGCCCAGGCCCTCGAGCCAGCCGATCATCGCCGCCGTCAGCTCCCACTGGTCGAACGACTGCCGCACCGCGTCGACCGCGGGCTCCCAGTAAAACCAGCCCAGGGCGAGGGCCGCGCCGACCATCAGCAACAGCGGCAGCACCGACAGCGCGATGACCCGGGGATGCAGGCAGTACATCGCCGCCCGCCACGCTGCATCGAAGAGCCCCTGCATCGCCGCCGCCTCCTCAGGCCCGCCCGGCCAGCCGCAGCAGCCCGAGCCACTGCTGGGCCCAGAAGCCACGGCCGTAGTCCCGCCCGCCGTCCGGCGACAGGCGCGCACGGGAGTCGACCTCGCCTTGGCCCGGCAGCTGGTCGCGCAAGCCCGTCGGCGGCACCCGCGAGGTGAAGTCAGCCGTGCCGAACAGCTGGTCCCAGACCGGGAACAGCACTGCGAAATTGCAGCCGCCCAGGCTGCCCGGGCCGTGCGATTCGTGGCCGATCCCGATGGCGTGGTGCACGCGGTGGAAGCGCGGGCTCACCAGCAGGCGCTCGCCCCACGACCCGAAGGCCAATCGCACGTTCGCATGTGACAGGCTCTCGATCAGTTGCGTGATCGCGACGATGGCGACGAACTGACCCGGCCCGACCCCGATCAGCTGCGCGACCACGACCAAGGCGGTGCTGCGGATCACGTCGTCGAGCAGGTGATTGCGCTGGTCGGTCCACATCGTCATCGAGCGCTGGCTGTGGTGCAGCGCATGCAGCTGCCACCACCACCGCCACGTGTGCTGGCCCCGGTGCAGCGCGTAGTCGACGAAGTCGAACACGACAAGGTAGAGAAGGAAGCTGACCCAGGCCACGTCGGTCACGCCCGGCCACGACTGGTCGAGCTGCCAGCCGTCGAGTCCCACGAGGCGCAACTTGCCGAAAGCCCAGTCGAACACCGGATCCAGCGCGAAGAACAGTGCGATGCGAAACAGCCCCAAGCGGTGCACCAGCGTGTAGAGGATGTCGACGCGCACGGCCGAGCGGTCGTAGCCCGGCGCAGCCGGCGACTCCACCGGGCGCCAACGTTCGAGCGGCGCGATCAGCAGCAGCATCGCGGCGATCTGCAGGAGCCCGACCAGCAGCCACATCGTGCCGTCGAAGGCGGCCTCCAGGTGGTTCGCCAGGCCCAGCGCGTACATCACCGGCTGCACCACCGACTCGAACAGCACCTGCTGTGCCGCACCGAAGACGGACGACACGGCAGCCGCCACGGAAGACAACGGATCGGGCATCGGGACGTGGCGAAGCGAGGCGGGACCGGGGGTCGGATGGGCGACGGTTCAGCGCGGCGCGAACAACGCGCGGTACCGCGGATGTTCCCGAAGTGTCGCAAAGCACAGCCCGCGGGCCTTCAGGCCCACCACGAGCGGCTCGAGCACCGCTGGTGCCCACGGGTCCTGGCGCGACCAGATCCCCAGGTGGGCCAGCAGGATGTCGCCCGGCCGCACGTCGCGCAGGGCCTGCTCGAGCAGGCGGGCGTTCGGCCAGCGGTCGCTCGGCAGTTCGTCGCCCAGGAAGCCTGCTGGCGTCCACGGTACGTGCGCCCAGCCACACGCCCGGGCGGCGTCGAGCAACGCGGGCGACGTCTTGCCACCAGGCGCGCGGAACAACGGGGCCATCGGCTGACCCGTCATTTCGCGCCAGCGATCGGCCGGCCGCTGCAGTTCGGCGCAGTACTGCGGCGCACTGAGCACCCGGGTGCGGCCGGCGTGCGACCCCTGGGTCGGCCGCACGCGGAAACGCGCCGCGCCGTCGGCGGCCGGGGCGAGGTCGGCCTGCCAGACGTCGTGGTCCCAGGTGTGCGAGCCGAACACATGGCCCTCCGCGGCGCGCGCCCGCCACCACGCCGCCCATTCGTCGTCCAGGCTGGCCCCACCGGTGAGCGTGCGTTCCTGCGCCAGGAAGAAGCTGGCCTTGACCCCATGCCGCGCCAGCACGTCGGCCACCAGCGGCGCGACGCCCATGTGGCCGGTGTCGAACGTGAGGTACACCGGGCGATCACCCGGTGAGGCGCCGCAAGGCGCGGCCGCTGCAATGCCCGCCGTGGCCATGAGCACCGCGACCCACAGCGTGCGGACCCGCCAGAGCGCCGCGCGCGCCGCGGGGGCGGGCCCGGCATGCCGATGCGTCGGCGTGCCCCCGGAGGCCGGGCGGCCCGGGCGAACCCGACAGGGCGACGGGTCACCAGCGCGGCGCATGGTCGAGGGTCCACACCCCGTGAGGTGAGCGTCCGACCGGCACCTGCCGCATCACCTGGCGCGTCTGGGTGTCGATCACCGTCAGCCGCCGTGACCAGCGCGAGGTGACCAGAAGGGTCCGGCCATCGGCCATGAGATCCATGCAGTCCGGCCCGCCCGGGGCCGGCATCTCGGCCACCTCGGCGAGGGTCTGCGTGTCGACCAGGCTCACGCTGTTGGCCACGCGATTGCTGACGAACAGGTGCCGTCGATCACCCTTGGGGCGGAAGGCATGCGCGCCCTCGCCGGTCTCGATGCGGCGGACGAGCCTGGGCTCGCGGCCGCTGACGTCGTAGACCTCGACGAAACGGTCGCCGGTCAGCCCGACGAACAACAGGCGGTCGTCGGGGGTCACGTAGACGTCCGCCGGCATCCGGCCGACCTTGATTTCCCAGCGCGGTTGCTGGGTCGCCAGGTCGATGGCGATCAGTTCGTCGCTGTCTTGCAGCGTCACGTACGCCACGGTGCTCTTGCTGTCGATCCAGATGTGGCTGGGCGTGCGGGCGGCCTCGATGCGCCGCACCAGTCTCATCGGCTGCGCGAGGTTGGCGGGTTCCCACCGGTACACGTCGATGTGGTTGAGCCGGTTGGCCGCGGTGACGAACCACTTCATGTCGGGCGAGAAGCGCAGGTGGTACGGGTCGACGATGCCGGTGAGCGTTCGCTGCACCTCTCCCGTGCGCGGGTCGATCATCGTGATGCTGTCGCCCACCGCGTTGCCCACCATCAGCGACTTCTCGTCGGGCGTGAGGTAGAGGTGGTGCGGCTCCTTGCCCACCGGGATGCGGTGCCGCTCGGTCCACGTGGCCGGGTCGATCACGCTGACCGTCGCGTCGAGCGAGTTGAGCACGAACACGGGCGGCGCCAATGGCGCCGGCACGCGTGCAGCCGGCACGGGCGGGACCACCGGTGCCGGTGCCGCCGCGGGCAGGCTGGGCGTGACAGGCGCGGGGCGCGGAGCAGGCAGGGCCGCCGGCGCGGCCCGGCGGGCAGGTGGAGCAGACGCCGCCGGCGGCGTTGGCGACGCCGATGGGGAAGCCGGTGCCGGTGCCGGTGCCGGTGGCGGTGGCGGTGCCGGTGCCATTGGCTGTGCCGGTGGCGGGGCGGAGGGCGCTGGCTCAACACTCGGCGCCGGCACGGGTTCCGGGGAAGGCTCCGCAGGCGGGGGCGGCGCTGGCGCCGGGTCCGGGTCCGGGGCCGGGGCCGGGATCGGCGCTGGCGCCGGCGCCGGGGCGGGCGGCGACGGTTCGCTGCCCTGGGCCATCGCCGCCAGGGACACCAGCGCGCCGGCCGTCCAGACGGCCAGGCCCCTCCACGGACGGACGGTGGGCATCAGCGCATCAGGCGCCGGTGCCGCGCGGACAGGCCGCCGTGCGCGCGCATTCGTGTTTTGCGCCGGGCAGCCACTCCGTGCCCGGGCCGCCCACCTCGGCCAAGAACCGGCCGGCGGACCAGGACAACCCCATCGCGGGCCACCCGGCGCCCTTGACCTCGTGGTCGACGACCCCCATCCCCATCTCTTCGGCTCCCCTTCGCGTCACCGGTCACGGCCGGCAACGGGCCCGGATGGTACGAGGAGACCCGCCGGACGGGAGTCGCCCGGCGCGCCCTCAGGGCGCCGCGAGACGGAAGGCCGAGACCGACGACAACAGGCGCGCGGCCTGGCTGCGCAGGCTCTCGGCGGCCGCGGCCCCCTGCTCGACGAGCGCGGCGTTCTGCTGCGTGGCCTGGTCCATCTGGGTGACCGCCGACTCGACCTGGCCCACACCGTCACTCTGCTCGCGGGCGGCTCCGCTGATCTCGCCGACGATGGCGGTGACCTGGCCGATCGCCGCCACGATGTCATTCATCGCGGCGCCGGCCTGTTCGACCAACCGGGCGCCCTGTTCGACCTGCTCGACGCTGCCCGAGATCAGCGACTTGATCTCGCGGGCAGCCTCCGCGCTGCGCTGGGCGAGGTTGCGCACCTCGCCGGCCACGACGGCGAAGCCGCGGCCCTGTTCGCCCGCCCGGGCAGCCTCGACGGCTGCATTGAGGGCCAGGATGTTGGTCTGGAACGCAATGCCGTCGATCGTGCCGATGATGTCGACGATCCGGCGGCTGGTGCCGTGGATCCCCTTCATCGTGTCCACGACCTGGCCGACGACCACGCCGCCGCGTCCGGCAGCCTCGCTGGCGCCGCGGGCCAGTGTGTCGGCCTGCGCGGCGTTGCTGCTGGTCTGGCGCACGGTGCTGCTGACCTGCGTCATCGTGGCCGCGGTCTGCTGCAGCGCGCTGGCCTGCTGCTCGGTCCTGCCGGACAGATCCTGGTTGCCCTGGGCAATCTCCGCGCTCGCCGTCGCGACCGCCTGGGCACCGCTGCGGATCCCGCCGACCGTCTCGGCCAGCCGGGCCCGCATGTCGGCCAGCGCCTGGAGCAGCGGTGAGAACTCGTCGCGCCGATCGTCGGCGACCGGCTCGGCAAGGTCGCCGTCGCGAACGCGGTCGGCCACGGCCTGCGCCAGGGCCACGCGATGGCGCAACGCGGCGGTGACCCGCCACACGATCGTGCCCAGCAACACCGCGATGCCGGCCACCGCGACGACCAGGAGCGTCAGGAATTGACGGATGTCGGCCTGGATCGTGGCGATGTCGAGCCGCAATTGGTCGCGCTGGTACTCGACGTTGTCGTGCAAGTGCGCCAGCAACCGGTTGCGCGCGGGGATGGTCCGGTCGACCAGGTAGGCAAAGGCATCGTCCGTGCGGCCGGCGACGACCAGCTCGACATTGCCCTCGGCCACCTTCCAGAACTCGGCAAGCGGCGCCTGCAGCGCCACGAAGCGCTCGCGGGCCCCCTCGCTGAAGATGCGCCGGTCGTAGGCGGCGAGCGTCTCGTCGAACTCGCGCCGGTAGCTCGCGATCTCGGCCAGCGCCGCCTGCCGCTCGGCGTCGTCGCGCGCCAGCATGGCATGCCGCAGTTGCAGCGAGGAACGCGTGATCAGCAACTCGGCGTTCGCCATCGCCTTCGTCTGCGGCGCGCGAGCGCGCTCGGCACGCTCGGCCGCCTCGGCCACGCCGCTGAGGCGAACCCAGGCCACCGTCGCCACGGCGCTCAGGGTCAGGGCGACCACGACGGTCAAGGCGATGAGACGCTGGTTGAGGCCCCAGGCGAGGATCGGTTTCATGCTGGTCGACTCCTTTCGCTCGAACGACGGCCCGTGGCCGCCTGGCCCACGACAGGGATGGCGTCGTTGGCGCCCGCCGGGCAACCGCATGCCGTGTCTGTGGGTACTGATTACCCAAAATGGTGCCTTGCACCAGATAGGTGCGGCGCACGAAAAGCGGCGGATGCCACCGTCAATTCAGCGTTTGGCCACGCTGGCCATCTGCTCCCGCAGCCAGCGGTGGGCCGGATCCCCATCGTGACGGACGTGCCAGAGCATCGCGACCTGCACGCGGCCCATCGGCACGGGAAGCGGTTCGACCACCAGCGAATCGGCCAGTCCGGTGTCCTCGACGAAGCCCGCCGGCAGCACGGTCAGCAGGTCTGACCGGGCCGCCAGATGGCTGGCGGTATAGAACTGGTTCACCGTCAGCACGATGCGGCGCTGGCGTCCGATACCCGCCAGCGCCTCGTCCACCAGCCCGTACGCGCGCCCGGAGAAGCTCACCAGCGCGTGGTGCGCCGCGCAGAACGCGTCGAGCGTGAGCGCACCCGACAGCGGGTGGCCACGACGCATCGCGCAGACCCACTCGGTGTCGAACAGCCGGGCGTGCCGCAACGGGCTGTCGGCGCCGTGGGCCGACAAGGCCGCGGTGACCGCCGGGAAGAAGCCGACCGCGAGGTCGACCTCGTTGCGCTCGAGTTCGCCGCGCGGATCTCGCGTGAGCAGCGGCACGACCCGGAAGTCCGCCAGCGCGGACGTGCGCTCGACCGCGGCCACCAGCGGACGCAGCAGCTGCGCGGCGATCGAATCGGCCATCGTCAGCCGGAACACCACCGCGTCGCGTGCCGGGTCGTAGGCCTCGGGCGCGAGCGCCTGGCGCAGCCCCGTCAGCGCCGTGTGCACCTGTGGCCACAGGGCCTGGCCGAGGGGAGTCGGCTTCATGCCCGTGGCCGCGCGCACGAACAGCGGTTCGCCGACCGCCTCGTGGAGGCGCCGCAGCGCGTGGCTGACCGCGGGCTGGGTCATGGACAGGACGCGCGCTGCGCGCGTCAAGCTGCCCTCGGCCATGACGGCGTCGAAGACCCGAAGCAGGTTCAGGTCAAGGGTGCGGAAGTTCAATGGTCGCCAAGATATCGCTTTCGTGCATACCTTACATCAGCAACATTCATTTGAACAACGTTAGAGGAAACCCTAATCTTGCGACATGGAGGTCCGGCCCCGGTCCTCCCTGAACGAGCAAAGGAGTCCTTCCATGACGGCCATCCCTCTCCCGGCAACCGCCGCGACCACGCGGGCCGCACCGAAGACCTGGGACCTGACGGCGTTCGCCCAGGCGATCTGGCGTGCACTCGAAGCGACCGGCCAGCGCCGCGCCGCGCGCGAGTTGCAACGCCGGGCGGCCGAGTACGCCACCTGGAACCCGGCGGTCGCGGCCGATCTGCGAGCGGCGGCAGCTCGCTGCCTGCAAGCCGATTGAGCCTGGCGAGATGACCCGCGCCCCGCGGGCGCAAGGAGCGGTCGAGCGGCAGGCTACACGCGCGCCAGGCCGAGCAGGTGCGCCACGTCCTTGAAGAAGATGCGCACGTGGGCCATCGGCTTGGCACGCACCAGGCGCTTGTTCATGTAGGCATCGAAGGTCAGCGTCTGCACGTCCTTGTCACGGCAGATGCTGACGAAGCGCTCGCGGCGCTTGTCGGTGGAGTACCAGAAGTGCTGCATGATGCCCAGCACCCAGAACACCCGGCCGTGCTCCTTCATGAAGCGCTTGCGGGCGCCGGCCAGCGCCCTGGCCTGACCGGTCGACAGGGCTTCCTCGACGGACTGGGCCGCCTGCCGGCCACCGGTCATGGCGTAGAAGATGCCCTCGCCGGACGCGGGGGCCACCACGCCGGCCGCATCGCCGGCCAGCACCACGTCGCGGCCGTTGTCCCACCGGGGCAGCGGCTTGAGCGGGATCGGCGCGCCTTCGCGGCGCAGGATCTCGCAGTGGGTGAGGCCCGAGGCCTCGCGCAGGCGCTGCGTCGCGTTGCGCAGCGAGAAGCCCCGATCGGCGCTGCCCGTGCCCACGCTGAGGGTGTCCCCGTGCGGGAACACCCACCCATAGAAGTCCGGTGAGATGGTCCCGCGGTAGATCACGTCGCACCGGGAGCCGTCCCAGCCCGGCGTGCCCGGTTCGGGGCTGCGGAGGATCTCGTGGTACGCGAAGACGTACTTCGTCTTCTCGGCGCCTTCCACGCACTGCCGCGCCACCTCGCTCTTGGCGCCGTCGGCACCGATCACGTAGCGCGCCCGAACGCGCATTTCGTCACCGAGCGCTTCATCCTCGGCCGACAGCGTGGTGGGCTTGCCGTTGGCCGCCACGTGGCTGTGGGCGGCGCGACCGCGCCGCGCGCGGTACACGACCACCGCGGTCCCATCGGGATCGCGCTCGACGCGCTCGAAAACGCCCGTTCGACGCTCGGCGCCGGCAGATCGCGCGCGCTCGCGCAGCCACTCGTCGAACACGTCGCGGTCGACCAGCCCGACGTAGCCGTTCTCGATCGGGATGTCGACGCGTTCATCGCTGGGCGAGATCATCCGCGCCGTGCGTGCCCGCGCGACCAGCAGCGACTCGGGAATGTCGAAGTCGCGCATCAGCTGCGGCGGGATCGCGCCGCCGCACGGCTTGATCCGTCCGGCCCGGTCGAGCAGCAGCACACGCCGCCCGCGCCGGGCCAGGTCGTGCGCGGCCGTGGCGCCCGCAGGACCGCCGCCGATGACGACGGCATCCCAGGCCGCTTCGGAGGCGGAGGCGTGGTTCTGATCAGCCATGCGGAACTCCCGATGAGAGGGTGGGGGGAACGAAACCGAACGTCGAGTAGCCGAACGACCGTGCACCGCGGCCTCAACGGCCGGCCGGCAGGGTCTCCATCGCCGCCGCCTCTGGCGCGGGGCGGGGAGTGCGCGGTGCCGCGAACGAGCCCGACGCCGGCGCGGCTGCGACCTCGCCGAACCGCTTCATGTTGCGGCCGACCGCCACCGCGAGGACCGCCGCGACGACGAACAGCAGCCCTTCGAGCGCAAACACGGTCGCATACGCGACCCCGGGCGAGGCGATGAAGGCGCGGGCAATGTCGCTGGCGGCCGCGCCCGCGGCGCCCCCGAAGCCGAATGCGATCGCCTGGGCCGCGCCCCACAGCCCCATGCGCACGCCCTCGCGCCCCTGGCGGCCCACGCTGGCGAGCTTCATCATCGAGCCGATCGCCGCGATCGAGAACGCACCGTTGGCCACGCCGAGCACGAACACGGTGGCCTTGAAGGGATACGGCGGGCCGGCCAACCCGCTGGCCACCAGGCTCGCCATCGCGAGCGCCGACGCGATGCAGCCGCCCACCGTCCACGTCGTCAGCGAGCCGAAGCGATGCCCGGCGATGCGCCGGCCGGCCAGCGACGCGAGGAGCATCCCCGCCAGCACGCCGCCATGCTGCAGGCCCGACAGCGAGGTCGACTCGCCGGGCGTGAAGCCGAACACGACCCCCGCGAACGGCTCGAGGATCAGGTCTTGCGCGCTGTAGGCGAGCATCGACACGAACACGAAGATCGTGAACAGCCGCGCCTGCGGCTCGCCCCAGACCTCCGCCAGCGCCTCGCGGAAGCGCGGCTTGGCGGGCTCGGCCCCGGTCGCGGCACCGCGCGCCGGCGCACGGCCCTCGACGCCCCACAGGGCCAGCAGCGTGACGATCATGGCCAGCGTCGACACGCCGCCCGACACCGCCACCAGTCGGGCGGGCGAGTAGGGGTCGAGCATCCGCCCGGCGATGCCGGCGGTGATCGCGAAGCCGAAGATCATCATCAGCCAGACCAGCGTCGCCGCACCGGCCCGGCGCGACTCCTCGACCCGTTTGGCCAACAGCACGAGCAGCGAGGTGCCGGCGGCGGCCACGCCCAAGCCGATCATGGTGAAGGCGAGCACCGCGAGTGCCATCCCGAAGGTACGCTCCTGCTGCATCCACGCGGTCGCCACGGCCGCCAGGAAACCGCCGCTGGCGAGCACGGCCATGCCGCCGACGATCCATGGCGTGCGCCGCCCGCCGACGTCCGAACCATGGCCCATGCGCGGGCGCGCCATCTGCACGGCGTAGTGCCACGCGACCAGCAGGCCGGGCAGCAGCGCGGGCAGGGCCAGCTCGACCACCATCACCCGGTTCAGCGTCGACGTCGTCAGCACGACCACGGCGCCGAGCGACAGCTGCACCAAGCCCAGCCGGGCAATGCCCAGCCAGCCGAGCGGATGGGACGTGGTGCCGCTCATGCCCGCTGCTCCTGCACCGTCAGGCGGCCTGCGTCGCCGCCCGCAGGGCGAAGGCGCTGACCAGCATGCCCGAGACGTACAACGGCACGCCGAATCCGCTGTAGTACAGCGCCCGCTTGATCGGGTCGGCGCAGAACCAGACCATCATCGCGATCTGGGCCACCAGCAACGCCGCCACGCCGGCGGCGTGCCAGGGCTGCCCCCAGCTCGCGAGCATCGCGATCACCACGACCTGCGGCACCGCCATCACCCAGCTGGCCACGCGTGCGGCCCGGTCGATGCCCAGCTGCACCGGCAGCGAGCGCACGCCCATCTGCCGGTCGCCCTCGACCGCCTTGAAGTCGTTGAGCGTCATGATCCCGTGTGCGCCCAGGCTGTAGAGCAGCGCGAGCAGGACCGAGCGCAGGTCGGGAAAGGCACCCCAGGCCATCACCACGGCCCCGGTGATCCACGCGAGGCCCTCGTAGCTGATGCCGCAGGCGAGGTTGCCCCACCAGCCGTTCTCCTTCAGGCGCACCGGCGGCGCGCTGTACAGCCAGGCCAGGACCAGCCCGACCACGGCCGCGGCGAAGCCCCACACGCCGAGCACCGTCGACAGGGCCAGCGACAGGATCGTCCAGACGATCGCGATGTACAGGCCCCAGCGCCCCGGCATCCGGCCCGAGGGGATCGGGCGCTGCGGCTCGTTGATCGCATCGACATGGCGGTCGAACCAGTCGTTCACCGCCTGGCTGGTCGCGCACACCATCGGCCCGGCCAGCACGATCCCCGCGAGGATCAGCGGCCAACGGTCGGCCAGCGGCATCCCGGAAGCGACCACGCCACAGCCGAACGCCCACATGGGCGGGAACCACGTGATCGGCTTCAACAACTCCGCCACGGCGGACAGCTGGGGGCGTGCCATGCGTCTATCTTGAAGATGACACCCAAAAGTGTCAATCAAGACTTACAGTCTGGCGGGGCACTCGGGCACCCGGGGTGCGGCGGTCCTGCTCCAGATCAAGCGGCCGCGGCGTCCCCGGCAGGCACCGGGCGTCCACCGCGGGCAACGCCCGCCCCGCCCGCCCGATGGGGCCCGCCCGGCGGGTCAGCCGATCTCGCCGCGCCGAAGACGGTGCTCGACCACGCGCGCCGGACGGAACCCGGTCACCACGGCCCGCATGAGCTGCTCGGCGCGGGCGGAGTTGTCCTGACCCAGGTTGCACACGTAGACGTCGAGCGTCACCGCCGCGAGCTCGGGCCAGGTGTGGACCGCGAGGTGCGATTCCGCCAGCAGCACCACGCCGGTCACGCCGCCACGCCCGACCGACGCGCCGCCGCCGGTGTCCGGAAAGCGCACCCAGCGCTCCCCGACCGCCACAAGTCCGGCCAGGGCGACCTGGTCCCGGCACCAGCGGGCCAGTCGTTCGGGATCGGTCAGCAGGCCGGCGTCGGCCGTGCAACCGTGCAGGTCGGCGGTGAGGTGAAGCCCTTGCATCGAATCGACGCTGCTCAGCCCGGGCCGTCGGAGGCACCGCAGGCCGGACGCGTGGCGATCGCCGGCCGTGCCGCGTTCACTTCAGGCCGTCCCACAGCAGCTTGACCCCGGTGAAGAACATGCCGGCGTAGGCAAGGCGGTAGAACAGGTCGTTCGACACCCGCCGCACCAGCCACACCCCCAGCCAGACGCCCAGTGGCGCCAGCGGCAGCAGCACCGCCGCGGTGACCATGTTGCGCACGTCGATCAGGCCGAGCCAGGCGTACGGCACCCACTTGGCCCAGTTGATCGCGGCAAAGAACACCGCCATCGTCGCGCTGGCGATCACCGGCGTGAGGCGCAGCGGGAGCACGTAGGCGGCGATCGGCGGGCCGCCGGCATGCGCCACGAAGCTGGTGAAGCCGGAGGCCGCGCCGAGCAGCCAGCCCAGCGGGCGCGACGGGGCCACCGCCTGGTCGCCCGGCGGGAACAGTAGCCGTTGCGCCAGGAACAGCAACGTGATCGCACCGACCACGCCGGCCACCGCGCGGTCGGAGAACACGCCGAACAACAGGGTGCCGAGCACGATCCCCGCCAGGCCCGCCGGGATCAGCAACCGGACCAGCGCGCGGTCGCGCTGGGCGAACAGTTCCTTCATGTTGAGCGCATCCATCACGATCAACAGGGGCAGCATGATCGCCGCCGCCTGCGGCACCGGCACCGTGAGCGCCAGCAGGGGCGTGGCCAGCGACCCGAAGCCCGACAGGAATCCGCTCTTGGACAGCCCAAGCAGCAGGACCGCGGGGACCGCGACCGCGTAGAAGACCGGGTCGGTGATGAGCGCGCCGGTCATTCGATCCGGCAGGCCTCGTCGAACTCGAGGCGCGGGTGGCGCGGGTGGAGTTGCGAGGCGTCGCCGTGGCCGAGGTTGCAGATGAAGTTCACGCGCACCGACGTCCCCGCGAAGAAGGTCGCGTTGACCTTGTCCGCATCGAAGCCGCTCATCGGGCCGCAGTCCAGCCCGAGCGCCCGGGCGGCGAGGATCAGGTAGCCGCCCTGCAGGCTGGAGTTGCGAAACGCCGTGCTCTCGATGAGTGCCGGCTTGCCCTCGAACCAGCTACGCGCATCGGCGTGTGGGAACAGCCGCGGCAGCTGGTCGTGGAAGGCCATGTCCATGCCGACGATCATCGTGGCCGGCGCCCGGCGCGTCTTGTCCTGGTTGCCCGGCGCCATGCAGGGCACGAGCCGCTCCTTGCCCGCCGGCGTGGTGACGAACACCAGCCTCGCCGGGCTGCAGTTGGCCGAGGTCGGGCCCATGCGGGCGAGATCCCACAGGCGGCGCAGCGTCGACTCCGGGATGGGGCGGTCGAGCCAGTGGGAGTGGGTGCGGGCGTGATCGAAGAGTTGCTCGGTGGTGGTCTGCATGGGCGTCGGCGGCAACCGGCCGCGGCGAGGGGGGGGGCAGCACGGCCGGCGTGCGGCGGCGCCGACCTGGGTCGCCCGCAGAATAGCGGCATGTTCGCCCCGAGCCAGCATGACGTGCGCCGATTCCTGTGCGGCGCCTACCGCAAGCAGCGCGACGGAGAGCCCCTCACGCCGCTGGAGGCCATGGCGGCCGACTGGATCGCCGAGCATCCGGAGTACCACGGCGACCTGGCCGACGAGTCGGCCGCGCTGGCCGCGGTCTACACCGTCGAGGGTGGCCGGCCGAACCCCTTCCTGCACCTGTCGATGCACCTGACGATCGCAGAGCAGGTGTCGATCGACCAGCCCCGGGGCGTGCGACCGGCGGTGGAGCGACTGGCTGGGCGGCTCGGCGGCTTGCACGACGCGCACCACGAGGCCATGGAAGCGCTGGGCGAGATGGTCTGGGAGAGCCAGCGCAGCGGTCGCCCGCCCGACGGGGAGCGCTACCTGGAGCGGCTGCGTCAGCGCGCCACGCGATGAACCCAGGATCGCGCGCCACGCGCTGAGTCGGGAATCGCGCGTGGCCGGCGCGGGCCGGCGCAACACCTGCGGCGGTGGACCGCGGCATCGACTCACCCGGCCGGGCAGCCCGCGCCGCCCCGGCCGTCCCCCGAACGTCAATCGAGCTTCGCGCCCTCGGCGTGCCAACGCGCCAGCAGCGCACGCTCGGCGTCGGTGATCTGCGTGGAGTTGTTCATCGGCATCAGCTTGAGCACGTTCACCTGCTGGTGGATCTGCGCAGCGTGCCGCGCGATCTCCTCGGGCGTGTCCAGGCGGACGTTCTTGCTCGCCACCTGCGCGTTGTGGCAAATCACGCAGCGCTGCTCCATCACCGCCTTGACCTGGGCGAAGGTGACCGGCGCGGCGCCAGCGGCGACGGGCGTGGCCGGCGCCGGCGGCGGCCGCAGCGCCACGATCAACCCGAGCAGGATGACGACCCCGGCGGCGGGCACCTCCCAGGGCACGCGGGTGCCGTTGACGAGCGCCTTGTGCCGCACCACGAAGCCGTGGCGGATCAG
>JALOSQ010000255.1 GCA_025458335.1 Ideonella sp. | reverse complement strand
GAGCCGCACAAGGGCCTCGCCGCCATGTTCGTGATGATGAACGCGGCCCGGCTGGGCGTGGGCATGCAGTCGCTCGGCCTGACGGAGGTCGCCTACCAGAAGGCCGTGGCCTACGCCAAGGACCGCCTGCAGATGCGCTCGCTGTCCGGGCCGAAGGCGCCCGACAGGCCGGCCGACCCGATCATCGTGCACCCCGATGTGCGGAAGATGCTGCTGACTGCCCGCGCCTACGCCGAAGGCGGCCGCGCGCTGGCGATCCACGTGGCGCTGCTGATCGACGTCATGCTCAACAGCGACGACGCCGACGAGCGCAAGGCCGCCGACGACGAGGTCGCGCTGCTCACGCCGATCGTCAAGGCCTTCCTCACCGACAACGCCTGGATCGCGACCTCGCACTGCATGCAGGTCTTCGGCGGGCACGGCTTCATCCGCGAGTGGGGCATGGAGCAGTTCGTGCGCGACTCGCGGATCAACATGATCTACGAGGGCACCAACACCATCCAGTCGCTCGACCTGCTCGGCCGCAAGGTGCTCGGCGACAACGGCGCCAAGCTGAAGAAGTTCGGCAAGCGCATCGCCGCCTTCGTGGAGGAGGAGGGTGTCAAGGAGGAGATGCAGGAGTTCGTGAATCCGCTGGCTGACCTGGGCGACAAGGTGACCAAGCTCACCACCGAGCTCGGGATGAAGGCCATGCAGAACCCCGACGAGGTCGGCGCGGCCGCGGTCGACTACCTGCGGGTCTGCGGTCACCTGGTGTTCGCCTACTTCTGGGCGCGCATGGCGCGGGTCGCGCTCGACAAGGCGGCCAGCGGTGACCCGTTCTACAAGGCCAAGCTGGCCACAGCGCGGTTCTACTTCGCCAAGCTGCTGCCCGAGACGGCCGGCCTGATCCGTTCGGCGCGGGCCGGATCCAAGCCGCTGATGGACGTCGAGGAAGCCCTGTTCTGACCGGGGCGACCCGACGGCGGCGCCCGCGGCGGGCGCGCCACACTTGCCGCGCAGCGGCTGGCGCAGGCCCGTCCGCTCGACCACCACGAAAGGAGACACGCATGAACAAGACCCTCTGGATCGGTGCCGCGGCGGTCGCGGCCTTGCTGGCGCACGGCGCCGCCTTTGCCCAGGCGTCGCCGGCCGGCCTGTGGAAGACGATCGACGACAAGACCAAGAAGGAGCGTTCGCTGGTGCGCATCACCGAGTCGGGCGGCGTCTTCGTCGGTCGCATCGAGAGGCGCCTCGACCCGGCGGCCAAGCCCGACGCGACCTGCGACAAGTGCACCGACGACCGCAAGGACAAGCCCATCGACGGCCTGGAGATCATCCGCGCGGTCAAGAAGAGCGATGGCGACAACCTCTGGGACAGCGGCACGATCCTCGACCCGGAGGAGGGCAAGACCTACCGCGTGCGCCTGCAGCTGGCCGACGAGGGCAAGCGGCTGGAGGTGCGCGGCTACATCGGCGCGCCGCTGCTCGGCCGCACGCAGAACTGGATGCGCGTCGAGTGACCTGCCGGCGGCGCCCGGCTCCCTGAACCCCGATTCCCAAGGAAGCTCCATGAACCGCTTCAACGTGCGCAAGGTGGCCGTGCTCGGCGCCGGCGTGATGGGCGCGCAGATCGCCGCCCACCTGGTCAACGTCAAGGTCCCGGTCGTCCTGTTCGACCTGGCCGCCAAGGACGGGCCGAAGAACGGGGTCGTGACCCGGGCCATCGACGGCTTGAAGAAGCTCAAGCCTTCGCCGCTGGGCGTCGCCGAGGACGCGGCCCTGATCCAGGCTGCCAACTACGACGAGCACCTCGACCTGCTCGCGGGTTGCGACCTGGTCATCGAGGCGATCGCCGAGCGCATGGACTGGAAGCTCGACCTGTACCGGCGTATCGCGCCGGCGCTGGCGCCGCACGCGATCGTCGCGTCCAACACCTCGGGCCTGTCGATCACGGCGCTGTCCGAGGCACTGCCCGAGGCGGTCAAGCCGCGCTTCTGCGGCATCCACTTCTTCAACCCGCCGCGCTACATGGCGCTGGTTGAGTTGATCGCCACGCCCACCAGCCGACCCGAGGTGCTCGACCAGCTCGAGACCTTCGTCACCTCGACCGTCGGCAAGAGCGTGGTGCGCGCCAAGGACACCCCCAACTTCATCGCCAACCGGGTCGGCATCGCCGGGCTGCTGGCCACGCTGATCGAGGCCGAGAAGTTCGGTCTCACCGTCGACGTGGTCGACGACCTGACCGGCAAGAAGCTCGGCCGCGCCTCGTCGGGCACCTTCCGCACGCTCGACGTGGTGGGCCTCGACACGATCGTGCACGTCATCAAGACGATGCAGGACAACCTGAAGGACGACCCCTTCTACCCGACCTACGGCACGCCGGCGGTGCTCTCCGCGCTGATCGGCAAGGGCGCGCTCGGCCAGAAGACCGGTGCGGGCTTCTACAAGAAGGCCGGCCGGGACATCCTGCGGCTGGACCCGGCCTCGGGCGAGTACGTGGCCGGCGGCGGCAAGGCCGAGCCGATCATCGACCGCATGCTCAAGAAGCCGCCGGCCGAGCGGCTCAAGCTGCTGCGCGAGTCGACCCATCCGCAGGCGCAGTTCCTGTGGTCGATCCTGCGCGACGGCTTCCACTACGCCGCGGTGCACCTGGAGTCGATCGCCGACAACGCGCGCGACGTGGACTTCGCGATGCGCTGGGGCTTCGGCACCAGCATGGGACCGTTCGAGCTCTGGCAGGAGGCCGGCTGGCAGCAGGTCGCGCAGTGGGTGCGCGAGGACATCGACGCCGGCAAGGCACTCAGCCGCGCGCCGCTGCCCGAGTGGGTGTTCGACGGGCGCACCGGCGTGCACACGCCCGAGGGCTCGTGGAGCCCGTCGCGCCGCGCGTACGTGCCGCGCAGCGCGCTGCCGGTCTATGCGCGCCAGCACTTCCCCGAGGCCGTGGCCGGGGCGGGCGTCGTGCCGGCGCTCAAGAGCGGCACCGAGCTGTTCCGCAACGACGAGGTCCGCGTGTGGACGCTCGACGGCCGCGTGGTGATCGCCAGCATCACCGCCAAGCTGCACTTGATCAGCCCGACGGTCGCGGAGGGCTTGCAGAAGGCACTCGACCTGGCCGAGGCGGGCTTCGACGGCATGGTGATCTGGTCGCCCGACGACGTGTTCTCGGCCGGCGCGAATCTCGAGGCCTTGTTGCCGGTGTTCATGAAGCACGGCGCCAAGGGCATTGCCCCCGAGATGAAGAAGTTCCAGGACTTCGTGCTGCGTCTGCGCTACGCCCAGGTGCCGGTGATCAGCGCGATCCGCGGCATCGCGCTGGGCGGCGGCTGCGAGCTGGCGGTCTACAGCACCAGGCGCGTGGCCGCGATGGAGTCGTACATGGGCCTGGTCGAGGTCGGCGTGGGCCTGATCCCGGGCGCCGGCGGCCTGACCTACATCGCGCGGCGGGCCGCCGAGATGGCCGGTGCGGCCAATGCCAACGCCGACATCCTCAAGTTCGCGACCGACGGCTTCACCAGCGCCGCGATGGCCAAGGTCGGCACCAGCGCGATCGAGTCGCGCAAGCTCGGCTATTTGCTCGACAGCGACGTGATCGTCGCGCACAAGGACGAGTTGCTGTTCGTCGCGATCGAGCAGGCGAAGTCGATGGCGGCGAGCGGCTGGCGGCCGCGCTGGCCAACATGCGCGATGGCGGCTTCATCAGCGCGCACGACTTCCACATCGCGACCTTGATCGCCGAGGTGGTGTGCGGCGGCGACGTCGATGCCGGCTCCCTGGTGAACGAGGAGTACCTGATGACGATGGAGCGCGATCGCTTCTGTGCGCTGCTCGAGCACCCGAAGTCGCAGGAACGCATCATGGGCATGCTGCAGACCGGCAAGCCCGTCCGGAACTGACCCCGCGGAGACGAGACATGACCAAGCAAGTGCAAGACGCCTACATCGTCGCCGCCACCCGCACCCCGATCGGCAAGGCGCCGCGCGGCATGTTCCGGAACATGCGGCCCGACGACCTGCTGGTGGCCGCCGTCAGGAGCGCGATGGCCCAGGTGCCCAGCCTTGACCCCAAGGCCATCGAGGACGCGATCATCGGCTGCTCGTTCCCCGAGGGCGAGCAGGGCATGAACATGGCGCGCGTCGCCATGGTGCTGGCCGGCCTGCCGAACACGGTGGGCGGGGTCACCGTCAACCGCTTCTGTGCCAGCGGCCTCACCGCGATCGCGATGGCGGCCGACCGCATCCGCGTGGGCGAGGCCGACGTGATGATCGCCGGTGGCGCCGAGAGCATGAGCCTGGTGCCCATGGGCGGC
>JALOSQ010000254.1 GCA_025458335.1 Ideonella sp. | reverse complement strand
CCGCGACCTCGCGCGCGAACGGCTGGCCGACCTGATCCGCGCCGCGACCGTCGTGCCCAAGCGCCGCATCGCCACCCGCCCGACGCTTGGCAGCCAGCGCCGCCGGCTGGCGGCCAAGACCGGACGCGGCGCGGTCAAGGCGCTGCGCGGAAAGGTCGAGCCCGATGACTGAGTCGCTGACCGATCGCCGCGCCCGGCTGATGGGGCCGAACGTGCCCACCTTCTACCGGGATCCGGTGCACCTCGTGCGGGGCGAAGGAGTCTGGCTCTGGGACGCAGACGGCACCCGCTACCTCGATGCCTACAACAACGTGCCCCACGTCGGCCATTGCCACCCGAAGGTGGTCGAGGCGATCTGCCGACAGGCCGGCACGCTCAACACCCACACCCGCTACCTGCACGAGGGCGTTCTCGACTACATCGAGAGGCTGACGGCCACCATGGGCCACGGCCTCGGCCAGGCGATCCTGGTCTGCACCGGGTCCGAGGCGAACGACATCGCGCTCAGGATGGCGCAGGCGATGACGGGCAAGCGCGGCATCATCGCGACCGACAACACCTATCACGGCAACACCACCGCCACCTCGCAGCTGTCGTCGCGGCGCCCGCCGATCGGGGGCTACCCGCCCCATGTGCGCCTCGTGCCCGCGCCCGACTCGCTCCGCCCTCTGGGCGGCAACGCGGACCGCCAGGCCGAGGTCTTCGCCGGCCACGTCGCCCGCGCCATCGCCGACCTCGAGGACCTCGGGATCGGCTTTTCCGGCATGATGCTCTGCCCGTTCTTCGCCAACGAAGGCTTCCCGCGGCTGCCGAAGGGCTTCTTCGCCCCGGCCGCCGCGGTGATCCGCCGCGCGGGCGGTCTGATCCTGGCCGACGAGGTGCAGCCGGGCTTCGGGCGGCTCGGCAGCCACTTCTGGGGCCACGACTGGCTGGGGCTCGCGCCCGACGTGGTGACGCTGGGCAAGCCCATGGCCAACGGCCACCCGGTCGCCGCCGTGGTCGCCCGGCCCGACGTGATGGCCGCCTTCCGCGAGGCCTTCGGTTACTTCAACACCTTCGGCGGCAACCCGGTCAGCGCCGCGGCCTGCCTTGCCACGCTGGAGGTGATGCAGGACGAAGGCCTGCAGGAGAACGCCCGCACGGTCGGCGCCTACGCGCGCGAGCGGCTGGCCGCACTAGACCACCCGCTGCTGGCCGAAGTGCGCGGCGAGGGCCTGTTCTTCGGCGCCGAATTCGTGACCGATGCCCGGATGACGCCGGCGACCGACTTCGCGGCGGACGTGGTCGAACGGATGCGCCAGCGCGGCGTCCTGATGAACCGGATCGGGCGGCACATGAACACACTGAAGATCCGCCCGCCGATGCCCTTCAGCCGCGAGAACGCCGATCTGCTGATCGACACGCTGGCCGAGGTCCTGGCGCTGACCCCGGTGCCGGCATGACCCCGGCCGAGGCAGACGCACTGGCCGCCGAGGCGCTGGCGGTCTGGGGCGGCATGGGCGTGCCGCAGCTTCTCAAGCTGCGCGAGAACGCGGTGTTCGCGGCGGCGCTGCCCGAGGTCGGCCGCGCCGTCCTGCGCATCCACCGCCGCGGCTACCAGAGCGAGGACGCAATCCGCTCCGAGCTCTGGTGGCTCGATGCGCTGGCCGACCGCGGGCTTGCCGTGCCCCGTCCGCTGGTCACGCCCGACGGCGCGGCCGTGGTGCACCTGGGCGACGGGCGCATCGCCTCGATGCTGACCTGGGTCGAGGGTGCGGCCATCGGCGCGGCGGGGGTGCCGCTCGCCGGCGACGCCGCGGCGCAGATGCGGGTGCACGCCAGCCTCGGCCATGCGCTGGCCGAGCTGCATGTCGCGACCGACCGCCTGCACCTGCCACCCGCCTTCCAGCGCCCCCGCTGGGACGCCGAGGGCCTTCTGGGCGAGGCACCGTTCTGGGGCCGGTTCTGGGACCACCCCGCCGCCACCCCGACCGACCGCGCCACGCTGGCCGCGTTCCGGACGGCAGCCGCCGCGCGGCTCGCCGACTATGCCGCCGGCGGCGCCGACCAGGGGCTGATCCACGCCGATGTCCTGCGCGAGAACGTACTCTGGCAGGGCCACCGCGCGGCGCTGATCGACTTCGACGACTCGGGCTGGGGCTTTCGCCTTTACGACCTTGGCACGGCGCTCTCGCAATGCCTGTCCGAGCCGCACCTGCCCGCCATCGCCGAGGCGCTGGCCGCCGGCTATGCCACCGAACGCCCGTTGTCCGGGGCCGACCGCGCCATGCTGCCCTGGTTCACCGCGCTGCGCTGCTGCGCCTCGGTCGGCTGGACGATGCCGCGCCTTGCCCCCGACGACCCGGTGATCCGGACGCACCTCGACCGGGCGCTGCGCGCCGCGCGGACCGTGCTTGACGGTCGCGACCTTCTCGCCGTCCCGGCTCCCGCCGCCTGACCGGCCCCGACCCGCGCGTCACCGCGCCCGTCTCGCACGGGGCTTTCTTGTTTCAGATTACTCTAAGGGGGGTCGCCCCACAGGCCGAGCGGGGGGGGGTTAGACAGCCCCCCTCGCCGGCTCAGAGCACGTAGCGGCTGAGGTCGGCCGACCGCGACAGCGCGCCCAGGTTCGCCTCGACGAAGGCGGCATCCACCGTCACCGTCTCGCCCGACCGGTCAGGTGCGGTGAAGGACAATTCCTCGAAGACCCGCTCCATCACCGTATAGAGCCGCCGCGCGCCGATGTTCTCGACCGCGCGGTTCACCTCGGCCGCGATCCGCGCCAGCGCGGCGATGCCGTCCTCGGTGAATGTCACGGTCACCGCCTCGGTCCCCATCAGCGCCGAATACTGGCGCGTCAGCGCATTGTCGGTCTCGGTCAGGATGCGCACGAAGTCGGCCTCCGTCAGCGCCCTCAGCTCCACCCGGATCGGCAGGCGGCCCTGCAGCTCCGGCAGCAGGTCCGAAGGCTTGGCGATGTGAAAGGCGCCCGAGGCGATGAAGAGGATGTGGTCGGTCTTGACCGGGCCGTACTTGGTCGAGACGGTCGTGCCCTCGATCAGCGGCAGCAGGTCGCGCTGCACCCCCTCGCGGCTGACGTCGGCGCCGCGCGTCTCGGCCCGGGCCGCGATCTTGTCGATCTCGTCCAGGAAGACGATGCCGTTCTCCTGCACCGCCTCCAGCGCGGCCAGCTTCACCTGCTCGTCGTCCAGAAGCTTGTCGGCCTCCTCGGCGATCAGCACCTCGTAGCTGTCGGCAACCCGCATCCGCCGCCGCACCCGCCGGCCGCCGAAGGCCTTGAACAGGTCGCCGAGGTTCATCATCCCCATGCCGGCCTGGCCGGGAAGCTCCATCATCGGCGCGGCGGGCGCCTCGGAAACCTCGATCTCGATCTCGGTGTCGTCGAGTTCCCCGCGCCTCAGCTTGCCGCGGAACATCTCGCGCGTCTGCGGCCGCGCGGCCTCGCCCGTCAGGGCCTCGATCACCCGGGTCTCGGCGGCCTCGTGGGCGCGGGCCTTGACGTCCTCGCGCATCCGGGTCCGGGTCTCGACCATCGCCGCCTCGACAAGGTCGCGCACGATCTGCTCGACGTCCCGGCCGACGTAGCCCACCTCGGTGAACTTCGTCGCCTCGACCTTCAGGAACGGCGCCCGCGCGAGCCTTGCCAGCCGCCGGCTGATCTCGGTCTTGCCGACGCCGGTCGGCCCGATCATCAGGATGTTCTTGGGGTAGACCTCGTCGCGCAGTTCGGCGGGCAGCTGCTTGCGGCGCCAGCGATTGCGCAGCGCCACCGCCACGGCACGCTTTGCCTCCTGCTGGCCGATGACGAAG
>JALOSQ010000253.1 GCA_025458335.1 Ideonella sp. | reverse complement strand
GCTGTCGCGCTTCGTCGACCTGCCGCCGGGCTGCCGGCTGATGCTGGGCAACGGATCGGACGAACTGATCGACCTGCTGTCGGTGGCCTGCGACGTGCCGGGCGCGAGCATCCTCGCGCCGCTGCCGGGTTTCGTGATGTACGAGATGTCGGCCAGGCTGCGCGGGCTGCGCTTCGTCGGCGTGCCGCTCACCGCCGAGTTCGAGCTCGACGGGCCGGCGATGCTGGCGGCGATCGAGCGCGAGCGGCCGTCGCTGGTCTACCTGGCCTACCCGAACAACCCGACCGCCAACCTGTGGGACGAGGCGATCATCCAGCAGATCGTCGACGCGGTCGGCCGGCAGGATCGCGGGCTGGTGGTGTTCGACGAGGCCTACCAGCCGTTCAGCTCGCGCACCTGGATGCACAAGATGGCCGCGCACCCGCACGTGCTGGTGCTGCGCACGCTCAGCAAGTTCGGCCTGGCCGGCGTGCGGCTCGGCTACCTGGCCGGCGCTGCTGACCTGATCGCCGAGATCGACAAGGTGCGGCCGCCCTACAACATCAGCGCGCTCAACGCCGAGGCGACGCTCTTCGCGCTCGAGCACGCCGACGAGTTCGCCCGCCAGGCCGCGATCCTGCGCGAGGAGCGCACCCGGCTGCAGCGCGCGCTCGCCACGATGCCCGGCGTGCGCCCGTTCCCGAGCGAAGCCAACATGGTCCTGGTGCGCGTGCCTGACTCGAAGCGCGCCTTCGAGGGGCTCAAGGCCCGTGGCGTGCTCGTGAAGCACATCGCCGGCCTACATCCCTTGCTGGCCACATCCCTTGCTGGCCAACTGCCTGCGCCTGACCGTCGGCACGCCCGAGGAGAACTCGCGCATGATCGAGGCGTTGCGCGACGCGCTCTGACCCGCCCGACCCGTCCCGACCGAACGCCGCCACCCGGCGTCCTTCTTGCGAATCCTCGTCGTCCCATGAACCGCACCGCCGACGTCACCCGCAACACCAAAGAAACGCAGATCCGCGTTCGCCTGGACCTCGACGGCAGCGGCGCGTCGAACCTGGCCACCGGCACAAAGAAACGCAGATCCGCGTTCGCCTGGACCTCGACGGCAGCGGCGCGTCGAACCTGGCCACCGGCATCGGCTTCTTCGACCACATGCTCGACCAGGTGGCGCGCCACGGCCTCATCGACCTCGACATCCAGGCGCAGGGCGACCTGCACATCGACGGCCACCACACGGTGGAGGACGTCGGCATCACGCTGGGCATGGCGGTGGCGCAGGCGGTGGGTGACAAGAAGGGCCTGGTGCGCTACGGCCACAGCTACGTGCCGCTCGACGAGGCGCTGTCGCGCGTGGTGGTCGACTTCTCCGGCCGCCCGGGCCTGCACATGCCGGTGCAGTTCACCGCCGGCTCGATCGGGGGCTTCGACACGCAGCTGGCCTACGAGTTCTTCCAGGGCTTCGCCAACCACGCGCTGGTGACCCTGCACGTCGACAACCTCAAGGGCCACAACGCGCACCACCAGTGCGAGACGATCTTCAAGGCCTTCGGCCGCGCGCTGCGCATGGCCCTGGCGATCGACCCGCGGGCCCCGGGCGTGGTGCCCTCCACCAAGGGCTCGCTGTGAGCCTCGCAGGCGAGGGCGCCCGGCGGCGCCGCTTTCGCGACGCGGGGGGTGCGCGATGAGCCGCACCGTCGCCGTGGTCGACTATGGCATGGGCAACCTGCGCTCGGTGTCGCAGGCGGCAATGCACGCCGCGGCACAGCTGCAGGCGGCCGGCGAGCCCTTCGAGGTGATCGTCACGGCCGACCCGGACGTGGTGCACGCGGCCGAGCGCGTGATCCTGCCGGGGCAGGGCGCGATGCCCGACTGCATGCGCGAGCTGCACGACTCGGGCCTGCGCGATGCCGTGCTCGACGCCGCGGCACGCAAGCCGCTGCTCGGGGTGTGCGTGGGCATGCAGATGCTGCTGGACCGCAGTGCGGAGGCACCCGACCACGCCCAGGGCGGCTGGACGCCAGGGCTCGGGCTGATCCCGGGTGACGTGCAGCGCTTCGACCTGGCCGGGCGCCGGCAGCCCGACGGCAGCCGCTACAAGGTGCCGCACATGGGCTGGAACCAGGTCTGGCGCACGGCGGCGGCGCGCGGCCACCCGGTGTGGGCGGATGTGCCCGACGGCAGCTGGTTCTATTTCGTGCACAGCTACTTCGCAGCCCCCTCGGCGGCGGCGCACAGCGCCGGGGAAACCGAGTACGGGGCTCGCTTTACCTCGGCGGTGGCCCGGGATAACATTTTTGCCACGCAGTTTCACCCCGAGAAGAGTGCCGACCTCGGCCTTGCGTTGTATCGGAACTTCCTGCGCTGGAGCCCCTGATCCCGCCCGCCGGGACGGCGCGCGCTCCACCCTCCGACCGTCCCGCGTCGCCCCCCTCGACTGGCCATGCTGCTGATTCCCGCCATCGACCTCAAGGACGGCCATTGCGTCCGGCTCAAGCAGGGCGACATGAACGCCTCGACCACCTTCAGCGAGGATCCGGCCGCGATGGCGCGGCGCTGGGTGGAGCAGGGGGCCCGACGCCTGCACCTGGTGGACCTCAACGGCGCGTTCGCCGGCAAGCCGGTCAACGAGCCGGCGGTCAAGGCGATCCTGCGCGAGGTCGGCGACGAGATCCCGGTGCAGCTCGGCGGCGGCATCCGCGACCTCGACACCATCGAGCGCTACCTCGACGACGGCCTGAGCTACATCATCATCGGCACGGCCGCGGTCAAGAACCCGGGCTTCCTGAAGGACGCGTGCAGCGCCTTCGGCGGCCACATCATCGTCGGCCTCGACGCCAAGGACGGCAAGGTCGCCACCGACGGCTGGAGCAAGCTCACCGGCCACGAGGTGGTCGACCTGGCAAAGAAGTTCGAGGACTACGGCGTCGAGGGCGTGATCTACACCGACATCGGCCGCGACGGCATGCTCACCGGCATCAACGTCGAGGCCACCGTCAAGCTCGCCCGCGCGCTGACCATGCCGGTGATCGCCTCGGGCGGCCTGGGCGGCATCGCCGACATCGAGCAGCTCTGCGCGGTCGAGGACGAGGGCATCTCGGGCGTCATCTGCGGGCGCGCGATCTATTCGGGCGAGCTCGACTTCGCGGCCGCGCAGAAGCGCGCCGACGCCCTCGCCGCAGGGTGAGAGCGACGCCGAGGGCGTCGGCATGACGGCGCCGACCGCACCGCAGCGCGAGAGGCTCGGCGGCTTGGAGTGCTGGCGGCTGCGCCTGCCCGGCGGCGACAGCGCATTGGTGAGCGAGCACGGGGCGCAGGTCCTGTCCTGGCAAGCCGGCGGGGTCGAGCGCCTGTACCTCAGCCCGCGTGCGCTGCTCGACGGCCGCGGCGCGATCCGGGGTGGCGTGCCGGTCTGCTGGCCGCAGTTCAGCGACCGGGGGCCGCTGCCCAAGCATGGCGTCGTGCGCCAGCGGCGCTGGACACCCGTCGAGCCGTCGGCGCCGACCGGCGACGAGGTGCGACTCGACCTCGTGGTCGTGCATGCCCCCGGCGAGCTGCCCGGCTGGCCGCATGCCGACGCCGTCACGCTGTCGGTGGTGCTGCGCCCGGGCGCCCTGCAGGTGTCGCTCACGGTGCGCAATCCAGGGCCGGCCCCGCTCGAGTTCACCGGCGCGCTGCACACCTACCTCGCGGTGGGCGACATCGAGGCCGTCGCGCTGCACGGCCTGGCCGGCCGGACCGGGTGGGACGCGCTCACCGGGGCTTCGGGCCCGGCGGCCGAGCCGACGCGGTTCTCGGCCGAGTTCGACCGGGTCTACGGATCGCCCGCCACCGACCTCCTGGTCGACGACGGTCGCCGTCGCCTGCGGGTGCGCCAGGGCGGTGGCTGGTGCGATACGGTGGTCTGGAACCCGTGGTCGGCCAAGACCGCGACCCTGCCCGACCTGCCCGCCGACGGGTGGCGCCACATGCTCTGCGTCGAGGCGGCGCGGGTCTTCGAGCCCGCGGTCGTCGCGCCCGGCGCGGACTGGGTGGGCTGGCAGAGCCTCGAGACCTGCGACTGACCGCCGGCGGGATCCCACCGCCCGCCCAGCCGGGTCGCCGAACCGCCGGCCCCTGCGGCCGGACCCGCGAGACAATTCCCCCATGCTCGCCAAACGCGTGATCCCCTGCCTCGACGTCACCGGCGGCCGTGTCGTCAAGGGCGTGAACTTCGTCGAACTGCGCGATGCCGGCGACCCGGTGGAAATCGCCGCTCGCTACAACGAGCAGGGCGCCGACGAACTGACCTTCCTCGACATCACCGCCACCAGCGACGACCGCGACCTGATCCTGCACGTCATCGAGGCGGTGGCCTCGCAGGTCTTCATCCCGCTGACGGTCGGAGGCGGCGTGCGCACGGTGGCCGACGTGCGCCGCCTGCTCAACGCGGGCGCCGACAAGGTCAGCTTCAACTCGGCGGCCGTCGCCAACCCGCAGGTGATCCGCGACGCGTCGTCCAAGTACGGCGCGCAGTGCATCGTGGTCGCCATCGATGCCAAGCAGCGTGCCGGCGACGACCTGGTCGCGCGCGGTCCGGGCTGGGACGTCTACACCCACGGCGGCCGCCGCAACACCGGCCTGGATGCCGTGGACTGGGCTCGCCGCATGGCCGAGCACGGCGCCGGCGAGATCCTGCTGACGAGCATGGACCGCGATGGCACCAAGACCGGCTTCGACCTGGCGCTCACGCGCGCAGTCAGCGACGCGGTCGCGGTGCCGGTGATCGCCTCCGGTGGCGTCGGCACGCTCGAGCACCTGTCCGAGGGCATCCGCCTCGGCGGGGCCGACGCGGTGCTGGCCGCGAGCATCTTCCATTACGGCGAATTCACCGTCGGCCAGGCCAAGGCGCTGCTGGCGCGCGACGGGATTGCGGTGCGCGCGTGACCCGGTCGGCGCG
>JALOSQ010000252.1 GCA_025458335.1 Ideonella sp. | reverse complement strand
GCGCTGCCCGATTTCGGCCCGGCCCCGGCAATGGAGGTCAGCGAGGTCGCGCACGACCCCGATCTCGACGAGGCCGTCATCGCCTTTGCCAACGCCGACTTCGCAGGGTGCGAGAACAGCCTCAACCAGTTGATCGGCCCAGCCGGCGCGCGCGCCCACCACGCCGAGACCTGGCTGGTGCTGTTCGATCTCTATCGTGCGGTGGGCCAGCAGGCCAGGTTCGAGAGCCTCGCGCTCGAGTACGCACAAACGTTCGGCTGGTCCGCCCCCCAGTGGTTCTCGATGCCGCAGCTCGTGGCCGAGGCCGCCAGCGAGCAGCGGGCGAACCCTGGCCGCCTGGACGGGCAGGTCGGCTGGTCCTCGCCGGCGCATCTCGATGCCGACGCCGTGGCGCGCCTGGCAGCGCGGGCCTTGCAGATGCCCTTGCCCTGGGTACTCGACTGGTCGGCGCTGCGCAGCATCGACCCCGAGGGCTGCGCGCGGTTGAGCGAGCTGTTCCGCGGCTGGGTGCACGAGCCGGTCGAGATGGTCTGGCTGAGCGGCGAGACCTTGTTCGGCGTCCTCAGGGAGTCGGCGCCCGCGGGCGTGCGCGACGTCGACCCGGCGGTCTGGCGGCTGCGGCTCGACGCGCTCCGCATGGCCAACCGGGCCGATCAGTTCGACGAGGCGGCGATCGACTACTGCGTGACCTACGAGGTGTCGCCGCCGTCGTGGGAGCGCTCGAAGTGCCGCGTTCGGATCGCCAGCGCCACGGCTTCGACCTTGCCGGCGTCCACCCTGCCCAGCGGCGAGGTCAGTTCCAGCTTCGCCGAGTCCCAGACCAGCGAGGGTGGCGTGCCGCAGGCCCACGCGGAACTCTCGGGCCAGCTGGCCGGCGACATCGCCGCGTTGCTGGGGCGCCTGAGCGCCGAGATCGGCTCGGCGCCCATCGTCAACGTGTCGTGCGCCCGCCTGATCCGCGTCGACTTCATCGCGGCCGGCGACCTGCTCAACTGGGTCATGGCGCGCAAGGGCGAGGGGCGCAACGTCAGCTTCGCCGATGCCAACCGCCTGGTCGCGCTGTTCTTCGGCGCGATGGGCATCAGCGAGCACGCGCGCGTCCGGGTGCGCAGCGTTTGAGCGCCGGGACGGCCGCCGACCTGGCGTCTGCGCCTTGAAGCGGCGGCCGCGGCCTCCATTTCCTCCCAATGGAACCCTTTCACGGCACGACGATCGTCAGCGTTCGCCGCGGGGCGGTCGTGGCGCTCGGGGGTGACGGCCAGGTCACGCTGGGGTCGATCGTCGTCAAGGCCTCGGCCCGCAAGGTGCGGCGCCTCTACCGCGACCAGGTGCTCGCCGGCTTCGCCGGCGCCACGGCCGACGCGTTCACGCTGTTCGAGCGGTTCGAGGCGAAGCTCGAGAAGCACCAGGGCCACCTGACGCGGGCCGCGGTCGAGCTGACCAAGGACTGGCGCACCGACCGCGTGCTGCGCCGGCTCGAGGCGATGCTGGCGGTCGCGGACCGCGAGACCTCGCTGTTGATCAGCGGCAACGGTGACGTGCTCGAGCCCGAGGGTGGCGTGCTGGCCATCGGCTCGGGCGGGGCCTACGCCCAGGCCGCGGCCCGGGCGCTGGTCGACCACACCGCGATGACGCCGGCCGAGGTCGTCAAGCGATCGCTCGAGATCGCCGGCGACCTGTGCATCTACACCAACCAGCACCACACGATCGAGACGCTCGGCTGAACGCCGGGCACCGCGACGCCCCGCCCGCCGCGACCGGGCCGACCGGCGCGAGGGCCACGATCGACCCCCGAGAGAGGCCGCCATGCTCGGCATGACCCCCCAGGAAATCGTCTCCGAACTCGACCGCCACATCGTCGGCCAGAAGGCCGCCAAGCGCGCGGTGGCGATCGCGCTGCGCAACCGCTGGCGCCGACAGCAGGTCGACTCCAAGCTGCGCGGCGAGATCACACCCAAGAACATCCTGATGATCGGCCCGACAGGCGTGGGCAAGACCGAGATCGCGCGGCGACTCGCCCGGCTGGCCGACGCGCCCTTCATCAAGGTCGAGGCGACCAAGTTCACCGAGGTCGGCTACGTCGGCAAGGACGTCGACGCGATCATCCGCGACCTGGCCGACATCGCGGTCAAGCAGGAGCGCGAGGCCGCGATCGCTCGCCAGCGCGCCCGCGCCGAGGATGCCGCGGAGGACCGCATCCTCGACATCCTCGTGCCGCCGCCGCGGTCCGACTTCGGCATCGCCCCGGCCGCGCCGGCGGCCGACAGCACCGCGCGCCAGGTCATGCGCAAGCGATTGCGCGAGGGCGCGCTCGACGACAAGGAGGTCGACGTCGAGGTGGCCGACGCGCGGCCGCAGCTCGAGCTGCTCGGTCCGCAGGGCATGGAGGAGATGGCCGAGCAGCTCAAGGGACTGTTCGGCCAGCTCGGCGCGGCGCGGCGAAAGACGCGCCGCCTCAAGATCGCCGAGGCGCTCAAGTTGCTCGTCGAGGAGGAGGCTGCGCGCCTGGTCAACGACGAAGAAATCAAGACCCGCGCGCTCGCCAACGCCGAGCAGAACGGCATCGTCTTCATCGACGAGATCGACAAGGTCGCCACGCGCAGCGACGTGCAGGGCGCCGACGTGAGCCGCCAGGGCGTGCAGCGCGACCTGCTGCCGCTGGTCGAGGGCACGACGGTGAGCACCAAATACGGGCCGCTCAAGACCGACCACATGCTGTTCATCGCGTCCGGCGCCTTCCACCTGAGCCGGCCGAGCGACCTCATCCCGGAGCTGCAGGGGCGCTTTCCGATCCGGGTCGAGCTGGCCTCGCTGACCGTCGACGACTTCGAGGCGATCCTGACCCAGACCCAGGCGAACCTCGTCACGCAGTACGCTGCGCTGCTGGCGACCGAGGGCGTGACGCTGCGGCTCACGCCGGACGCGATCCGCCGCGTGGCGCAGATGGCCTGCGACGTCAACGAGCGCACCGAGAACATCGGCGCGCGGCGGCTGGCCACCGTGATGGAGCGCCTGCTCGACGAGTTGAGCTTCGACGCGCCGAACCGCGCCGGCGAGGTCGTCGAGCTCTCCGCCGCCGACGTGGAGGCGCGGCTCGGGGAGCTCGCACGCAACCAGGACCTGTCGCGCTACATCCTGTGAGTCGGCGCGGGGCCTGACCTTCGGTCGACCGGCGCCGGCCCGGTCAGGTCCAGGTCCTGCAGCACCAGCAGGCCGTCGAACAGCAGCATGTCGAGCAGCTCGTGCTCGAGCTCGAGGTATGGGGTCACCTTCCAGCCCGCGCCGCCGGTCACCAGCACGCGTGGCACCTCGCCGGTCAGTTCGCGCAGCTTGCGGTGCTGGTGACGGATCGCGCCGGTGATCGCAAACGTGCCGCCGCTGGTCAGGGCGTCCGAGGTGTTGGTGGGGAAGTCGCGCACCTCGCCGGTGGGCACGCGCAACCCGGCGGTTCCGCCTTCGAGCGCGCGCAGCATGATGCCGTGGCCGGGGAGGATCAGGCCACCCAGGAACCGGCCGTCGGCATCGATTGCGTCGACCGTCACCGCGGTGCCGATCATGACCACGACGACCGGCCGCGGCGGGCCGGCCCGCAGCACGTGCCAGCGTGCACCGACCAGCGCGACGAAGCGATCGGCGCCCAGCCGCGCCGGGTGGTCGTAGCCGTTCACGATGCCCCCCGCCTGCGCCGAGGGCACGACCCAGCGCGGCTGCAGGTCCCAGAGCTCGAGCTGTTCCTCGAAGCGCCGGCGCACCGCGTCGCCCGCGACGTTGCAGCCCAGGATGGCCGTCGGGGGCGCCAGGCGCGACCAGGCGCCTTCGGACAGGTGCTCGATCGTCTCGAGGAACTCGGCGCCGTGGTCCAGCAGTCGGGCGCCGGGGCGAGCCTCGTCGAAGAGCGCCCACTTGGCGCGCGTGTTGCCGATGTCGATCGCCAGGAAGCTCATGGTGGATCCCGGCGGCCGGGCGTATCTCGGTCGGCAAGCAGGGCGCGCACCTGCTGGAGCATCTGGGTCGCGGCCAGCGTGCGATGGGGCTTGCGCACGTGTGACTGGACTTCGTCGAGCAGGGCGAGCAACTGCCCCCGGGTGCGGGCACGGCGCAGTCGCAGCTGTGTCAGCGACCCGGCGATGGGCGCCTCGGTGCGCACGGCGCGCAGCAGCGTGCTGCGCGCTTGCTCCAGGGCGGTGTCGAGGCTGTCGCCCGGCTCGCCGAAGCGGGAGAAACCGCCGCCAGGCGGGGTGGCCGGACGGCTCCAGCCGCTGGCCGATGAGTCGGGCACGAGGCTCAGGGCGGGCATCAGCGCCGACGCGCCGGCGTCCTCGTCGAAGCGTTCTTCGCCCGGGGCCGCGGCCGGGCTCAGGGAGGCGGCGGGCTCCGGCAGCAGGATGAGCCCGAGATCGGCGAGGTCGCGCAGGCAGTCGTCGGGCGCCCCCGCCGCGCGGGCGAGCGCCATCACCTCGGCCTCGGTGCGCCGGCCGTCGACGAGGAACAGCACGGTGCGGTGGCGCTGGCTGAGCAAGCGCTGGCGGTGGCGGATCTCGTCGTGGCCAGCGGCGGTCATGACCGGGATCTTGGGCGGCACGGGTCGCACGGATCGGGAAGGGCGTTTCGACTGTAGCGGCGAACCCGATTGCCGGACCCGATTCCCCGCGTTCGAATCGTGCGGTCCGAGGGAGCGGCGACGGCTGTCCACACGAGCCACCCCCTTCGGCGCCTGAAGGAGCCCGCATGTCCGCCGAACCCGATGCCCGCGCCTACACCCACGGCCGTGCCGGAAAGCCCTTCGACCTCGGGGCGATCGATCCGCGCGCCAAGCCCTTCGGCAACGGCAGCAAGAACGGTGACAAGGAGCGCGTTGCGGCGCTGGCCGCCGACCTCGACACGCTGCAGGACCTGTTCTACGCCGACCGGCGCTTCAAGCTGCTGGTGGTGCTGCAGGGCATGGACACGAGCGGCAAGGACGGCACGATCCGCGGCGTGTTCGGCCAGATGAGTGCACTGGGCGTGCGCACCATCGGATGGAAGGCGCCGACCCACCGGGAGCGCGACCACGACTACCTGTGGCGCATCCATGCCCAGGTGCCGGCCGCCGGCGAGGTGGTGATCTTCAATCGCAGCCACTACGAGGACGTGCTGGTGCCTGTGGTCGAGGGCTGGATCGACCGCGACGAGACCCGGCGCCGGTACGCGCAGATCAACGACTTCGAGCGGCTGCTTGACGAGACCGGCACCGTGATCCTGAAGTTCATGCTGCACATCTCGAAAGACGAGCAGCGCGAGCGCCTTCAAGCCCGGGTCGACGACCCGACCAAGCACTGGAAGTTCAGCGCCGGGGACCTCGAGGTCCGCAAGCGCTGGGACGACTACCAGAAGGCCTACGCGGCCATGATCTCGGCCACTGGGTCCGAGCATGCGCCCTGGGTGGTGGTGCCCGCCGACAGCAAGACCCATCGCAACCTGATGATCGCGACGCTGGTCAAGCGGCGCCTGCAGGCGCTGGGGCTGCGCTATCCGCCGCCGGATCCGACGCTTCAGGGCTTCAAGGTCTCCTGACCAGGTGCCCGGGCGCGCGGTTGACGTATACGTCAACTAACATCGGGCTCCCCGCGTGCACGTCCGCCGACGCCGGAGCCCCGCATGACCGACCTGTCCGCCGAGTACAAGGCCCTGGCCGAGTACCGTCCCACCCACAAGGTGCGCTTCGTCACCGCCGCGAGCCTGTTCGACGGCCACGACGCGGCGATCAACATCATGCGGCGGTTGCTGCAGTCGATGGGCGCCGAGGTGATCCACCTCGGCCACAACCGCTCGGTCGACGAGGTGGTCACGGCGGCGCTCCAGGAGGACGTGCAGGGCATCGCGGTCAGCTCCTACCAGGGCGGCCATGTGGAGTACTTCAACTACATGGTCGAGCTGCTGCGCGCGCGTGGCGGCGGGCACGTCCAGGTCTTCGGCGGCGGCGGCGGCGTGATCGTCCCGTCGGAGATCCGCGACCTGGCCGCCAACGGCGTGCGCATCTACAGCCCCGAGGACGGTCAGCGCATGGGCCTGGCCGGCATGATCGGCGAGATGCTGATGCGCTGCGACCGCGACCTCGCGGCGCAGGCGCCGGCGGCCCTCGCGGCGATCGCGCCGCCCGCTGACCGCGCGGCCGAGCCGGGCGCGGCCACCGAGGCGCGCTGGCGCGCGCTGGCGCAGGCCATCACCGCGCTCGAGAACGGCCGGGCCGACCCGGCCTTCAAGGCCGCGGTCCACGCCGCCGCAGCGAAGGTGCGCGTGCCGGTGGTCGGGATCACCGGCACCGGCGGGGCGGGCAAGTCCAGCCTCACCGACGAGCTGATCCGCCGCCTGCGGCTCGACCAGGGAGATGCGCTGCGACTGGCGGTGATCAGCATCGACCCGAGCCGGCGCAAGAGCGGCGGCGCGCTGCTGGGCGACCGCATCCGCATGAACGCGATCGGGCCATGGTCCGCCGGACCTCGTGTCTACATGCGCAGCCTGGCCACCCGCGAGGCCGGCAGCGAGATCTCGGCCGCGCTGCCCGACGTGATCGCGGCGTGCAAGGCCGCGGGCTTCGACCTCGTGATCGTCGAGACCTCGGGCATCGGCCAGGGCGACGCGGCGATCGTGCCGCACGTCGACGTGCCGGTCTACGTGATGACGCCCGAGTACGGCGCGGCCAGCCAGCTCGAGAAGATCGACATGCTGGACTTCGCCGAGTTCGTCGCGATCAACAAGTTCGACCGCAAGGGCGCGGCCGATGCGCTGCGTGACGTCGCCAAGCAGGTGCAGCGCAACCGCGGCGCCTGGGACCGCCGGCCCGAGGAGCTCCCGGTGTTCGGCACCATGGCCAGCCGCTTCAACGACGACGGCGTGACCGCCTTGGCCCAGGCGCTGATGGCGCGGCTCGGGGGCCTCGGGTTGCCGCTGGGCCCGGGCCGCCTGCCGCGCGTGGCGACGCGCCACAGCACGCAGGGCCTGCCGATCGTGCCGCCCGCGCGCACCCGCTACCTGGCCGAGATCGCCGACACCGTGCGCGGCTACAAGCGGCGTGTGGCGGTGCAGGCCCG
>JALOSQ010000251.1 GCA_025458335.1 Ideonella sp. | reverse complement strand
TGAGGCCGGCCCCTCGCGCCAGCGCGAGCGGTCGATGATCTCGAGCCGTCCGTCCGCGTGCTCCACCAGCGCCGTCAGGCTCTCGACCCAGTCGCCGTCGTTGGCGTAGAGCACGCCGTCGATCTCCCGCATCTCGGCGTGGTGGATGTGCCCGCACACGACGCCGTCGACACCGCGCTTGTGCGCTTCACGGGCCAGCGCCACCTCGAAGTCGCTCACGTAGCTCACCGCGCGCTTGACGCGCAGCTTGAGGTAGCGGGACAGGCTCCAGTACGGCAGGCCCAGCCGCGCCCGCCATGAGTTGAGGTAGCGGTTCAGCCGCAGCGTGAACTCGTAGGCCTGATCGCCGAGCAGCGCCAGCCAGCGCGCGCACTGCACCACGCCGTCGAACAGGTCGCCGTGCGTGACCCACAGACGGCGACCGTCGGCGGTGGTGTGGATCCACTCCTCGACCACGTCGACCCCACCAAAGCTGTGACCGATGTAGCGGCGCGCGAACTCGTCGTGGTTGCCCGGCACGAACAGCACCCGCGTGCCCTTGCGCGCCTTGCGCAGCACCTTCTGCACCACGTCGTTGTGGGCCTGCGGCCAGTACCACTGCCGGCGCAGCTGCCAGCCGTCGATGATGTCGCCGACCAGGAACAGCGTCTCGCACTCGACGTCGCGAAGGAAATCGAGCAGTGCCCGCGCCTGGCAGCCCGGTGTGCCAAGGTGGATGTCGCTGATCCAGACGGTGCGCACGCGCAGCCGGGGCGCCGCGCCGTCCCCCTGCGCATCGTCGAACGGCACGGCCGGCGGCCACGCGGCGGTCAAGGCCGCGGCCGGCGGGTTCAGGGGGGTCAGGGCTTCGCGTCGCACGTCGCCATCGTGGCCGCGCGCGGCGTCGAGCCGATGACGCGGCCGTGTCCGGGCCATGACGCGACACGCGGGCGGCCGGCCGCCTGATCGGCGCGATCCAGCAGCGTCGCGAACACCTCCGGGATCTCGAACACCGCACGGTTGCACACCGAGGCGACGCGCCGGCGCAGCTCGGGCAGCCGCGCGACCACGTCGGCCACGGCCTCCTCGACGCGCCCGAACCCCGGGATCGCGACGCCCACGCCGAGCTCTCGCACCCACTCGGCGTTGTAGCGCTCCTGCGGCAGCGTCCAGGCGTTGAGCGTCGTGATCACCGGCAGGCCGCAGTGGACCGCCTCGCTCAGGCTGCCGGGCCCGGGCTTGCCGATGAAGAAGTCCGCGAGCCGCATCCAGCGCGGCACGTCCTCGGTGAAGCCCACGACCACGCGAGGCGCACGCGCCGGCAGTCGCTGCAGCCGGCGCGCGAGCGCCGCATCGCGTCCGCACATGAGGATGAGCGGCGTGTCGGGCAGCGACTCGGCCACGCCGACCATCCGCCGCGAGCCCGCACCGCCGAACATGACCAGGCCCGTGGGCGTGTGCGCGTCGAGCCCGGCGTCACGCCGCGACCGGACCCGCTCGTCGACGGCAGCGTCATCGGCCTCGGCCGCCGGCCAGTGCGCCTGCGCCGCCGCGTAGAAGCTCGGCCGCAGCACCATGCCCGAGACGCGGAACACGCGGTCGGCGCGATGGCCGTACGACACCGCCTGGGCGAGCGCCCGATCGCTGCCCACCACCAGGTGCTGGCGCGCGTCGCGCTCGATCCAGAAGCGCGGCGGCAGGTCGGCGATGTCGGTGAGCACCGTCACGAAGGGCACGCCGGGGCAGGCGAGCGAGACGCTGTCGACCAGCGCGCGGTTGAAGTTGGGGATCACCGAGACGACGAGGTCGGGCCGCGACGCGCGCCAGTGCGCGGCCAGGCGTGCGACCAGGTGCGGGTGCGCCCAGCGGATCGCCGCCTGGAGCAGCTTGAGCTCCTGCGCCAGGCCCACCGTGAGGCCGGTGGCCAGCCGCTTGTTGTAGTAGGCCTCTGGAGGCACGCCGACCACGCGCTCGAACGCGCGCTGCGGGTCGATCAGGTCGAACAGGTTGACCAGCCGCAGGCTCCAGGGGCGGCCCTGCTCGGCACAGATGTCGGCCAGTGCCCGCGCGGCCGAGCGGTGCCCGCCGCCGGCGTTGAAGTACACCACCTCGATCGTGCGCATGGGCCGCGATGCTCGGCAGGCGGGGTGACCGCCCCATGACTCCTGCGTGAAGGCGTCATGACGCCGACCGACGGCCGGGCCGATCCGCAGCCCCTGGGCACCAGGCCGCGATCGCGACGCGGTCGCGCCGCCGGCCTCAGGCGCCGTGCAATGCGCTGCGCCGGTAGTCGCTCGGCGCCATGCCCAGGTGCGCGCGGAACACGCGGCTGAAGTGCGCCATGTTCTGGAAGCCGAAGCCCAGCGCGATGTCGGTGATCGAGCGGTGCGCGCTGGCGCGGTCCGCGAAGGCGCGTCGGCAGGCCTCGAGGCGGCGCGCCTGGATGTAGCTGGCCACGCCGTCGGGCTCCTCGGCGAAGGCGTTGTAGAGCTGGCGGCGGCTCACGTTGAGCGCGCGCGCGATCGCATCGACCGTGAGGTCGGGGTCGGCCAGGTGCAGCGCGACGTGCTGCTTGATGCGCTCGCGCAGGGCCTCGCGCTGGGTGAGCGCGGTGGCCTGGCCCGCCAGGTCGAGCAGCGACAGGTGCACGAGCTGGGTGATGGCGTCGCCCACGCCACGCGCCGCCGGTTCAGGCATGCTGCGCAGTTCGCGGAACGCGTTGCGCATGGTCTCGAGCGCCAGGCGCGACACGCCGCCCGAGCCGCCGAGGCGGCGCGCCATGAGGTCGTCGATCGCGAGTCCGCGCTCGGCGATCGCGGTGCGAGGCAGCATGACGATCAGGTGCTCGACCCGCTCAGGGTTGGCCACCGCGTAGCTGTCGGTGGTGTCGTAGATGCTCCACTGGCCAGGGGTGACCCAGGTCTCGCGACCTTTCTGCTCGACGCCGGCGCAGCCGACCCAGGGCGCGACGATCTTGAGGTAGGGCGTCTCGGTCGCACGCGCCACCGACGACGACCGCGTGACGCGGTGGCGCGAGGCCTCGAGGTGCGTGAGGACGACGTCACCCGCGTGCAGCGTGGTGGCGCGGCCGTCGAAGTCGACGTCGCCGTACACGTCGGACTTGAGGCCCTGGAACATGCGGCCGATCCAGTCGCCCCAGAAGCCGGCGCGCTCGGCCGGGGCGACCTCGTCGGTGCTCATGGTCTGCGGCTTGGGGTTGGCCGTCATGTCGTCTCCTGGACCGCGGTGTCTTGCCTGCACCGTCGGATGTGGCAGCTTAGCGAGAGGCCGGCCCGCGTGGGCCCACAACCCCGGCCGCTCGAGTGGCTCTGGGCCGGTCCTCGGGCCGTTTGCGGGAGGACGGGCCGGCGACCCACGGGTTTGTCCCGACCCGCGTGCACGCGCGGGCAAGGCGCCGTGCACGCGCGGAAAAGCCCCGAACCTGCCTCGTCCAAAGAATGCGCCCGGTCGAAGCCGGCGGCGCCGCCGCGCGCCCGCGGTCCCGGCCGCACCGCCTACACCAGGAGACACGACATGAGCGACCCGACCTCCACCTCCCCTGGCCTGAAGCGCCGCACCGTCGTGCAGGCGCTGGCCGCCGGGGCCGCGGCTTCCGCCCTGCCCGCTGTCGCGCAGGGCGCGCCGGTGCGCATCGGCTACGCGATCGCCCGCACCGGCCCGTGGTCGGTGGGCGCGCAGACCAGCCAGGAGCCCAACTACCTGCTGTGGGCCGAGCAGCAGAACGCCGCCGGCGGCCTGATGGTCAAGGGCCAGCGCCGCATGATCGAACTCATCAGCTCCGACGACCGCAGCGAGATGGAGACCTGCGTTCGCACGTATGAAAAGCTGATGGGCAGCGACAAGGTGCTGCCGCCCTGGGGCAGCAACGCGAACTTCGCGGTCGCGCCGCTGGCCAACCGGATGGGCTACCCCTTCCTCGCCCCCACCGCGCTGTCGCGCCGTCTCGTCGAGATGAAGCTGCCGTACTTCTTCCTGCTGCTGCAGCAGCCCAAGCCCATGATGGACGCGCTGGTCGACATGCTGAAGGCCAACGGCGTGCGCACGGTGGCGGTGGTCTACGTCGACGACCTGTTCGGCCTCGAGAACTACGCGGCGCTGAAGGTCGCGCTGCAGGGCAGCGGCATCAACATGGTCGAGGACAAGAGCTACCCGCTCGGCGTCAAGGACCTGTCGCCCACGCTGCGTTCGATCAAGGACAAGAACCCCGACGCCTTCATCGGCCTGACCTACCCGCCCGACACCATCCTGGCGAGCCGGCAGAGCAAGGAGATCGGCTTCAACCCGAAGTTCTTCTACGCGTCGGTCGGCACGGCCTTCCAGCTCTACCGCAACGTGATGGGCGCGGGCGCCGAGGGCGTGCTGGGCATGGGCTCGTGGAACCAGAAGACCAGCCCCGGCGCCAAGGCCTACTTCGACGCACACGTCAAGAAGTTCGGCGCCGGCAAGGAGCCCGACCGCTGGGCCAGCGGCCACGCCTGGGCGGGCCTGGAGATCCTCACGCAGGCGGTGGCCAAGGTCGGCCTCGACCGCAAGGCGATCCGCGACTACGTGGCCGGCACGACGCACAGCACGATCGTGGGCAACATCCGCTTCCAGGGCAGCGAGAACGTGGGCACGCCGGGCACGGTGAGCCAGTGGCAGAAGGGCGAGTTCGAGGTGGTCTGGCCGCGCGCCAACGCCACCGCGCCGCTGGTCACCGCCAAGCCCGCCTGGGTCTGAGCCCCTCATGACCCTCGGCGGCTGGCTCGAGCTGATCGCCTCCGGCTTGATCACCGGGGGCGTGTACGCGCTCGTCGCCCTGGGCCTGAACCTGCAGTACGGGCTGATGCGCATCCTGAACATCGCGCACGGCGAGTTCCTGATGCTCGGGGCCTTCGTGACCTGGATGGTGCACACCGCCACCGGGCTGTCGCCGCTGCT
>JALOSQ010000031.1 GCA_025458335.1 Ideonella sp. | reverse complement strand
CCGCCGGACGCGCAAGGGCGGCTGAAGATGGTGTCGATCCTCGACATCCTCAACGACGGGCTCTCGGCCGTCTACACCTTCTTCGAGCCGGAGGCCGGCACCAGCTACGGCACCTACAACGTGTTGTGGCAGATCGAGCAGACGCGCCTGCTGAAGCTGCCGCACGTCTACCTCGGCTACTGGATCGAGGGCAGCCAGAAGATGGGCTACAAGGCCCAGTTCGGACCCCACGAGGTGCTGCGCGACGGGCGGTGGATCCGGCCGGCGGAAGCGGCGACGAGGTCCGGCGACCCGTCGTGACGTGTCGATTCATGGCTTGAGGCGTCGCGGCCGGGCGGCACCCGGATGGATCGACAGGCGTGGACGAGTGTGAGCTGCTGCACGCGAACGGGCCCGCGGGGCGCTGGGGAAACCTGGGCTGCTGGCCCTTGGCCGACCCGCATCGGGTGCCCTATGCGCTTGCGGCCGAGGCGCTCGCCCGACGCGTGGGCGAGGCGGCCGGCCTGCGTCGCGGCGACCACGTCCTGAGCATCGCCTGCGGCCGCGGCGAGGAGCTGCGACTGTGGGTCGAGACCTTCGGGGTGGCCGAGGCGACGGGCGTGGAGCCGCACCCCGCCTCGGTACGCGAGGCGCGCGAACGCGCCGGGCACGTGCGCGGTCCGGGCACGGTCGAGGTCATTGACGGTACGGCTCGCGCGGCCTGGCCGGCAGGCGCACGATTCGACCGCGTCGTGTGCGTCGACGCGGCCTACCACGTCTCCCCCCGCACCGATCTCCTGCGCGTGGCTCTGTCCGCCCTGCGCCCGGGGGGCTCGCTGGCCTACACCGACTTGATCCTCGACGAGGACCTGGCGCACGTGCACGGAGCCAGCCGATGGCCCAGGTCGGCCGGTGCGGTCGCGCGCCGGCACGGCCTCGACCTGGACGAGATCGTCACCGCCGACACCGCCGTTCGGCGCTTGCTCGACCTCGGCGCGCAAGACGTCAGCGTCGAGCGACTCGACGACGCCGTCCTCGGCGGCTTCGTGCGCTTCGTCTCCCGGCAGTCGCGCGCGATCGGGTGGCGTCGCTTCAGCCCGGGCTGGTGGCGCGTGGCGGGGACGGCGGCCTGGTTGCCGACCCTGCGGCGGCGGGGCCTCGGCTATGCGCTGTTCTCGGCCCGTGCACCGCGCGGTCAGGCAGCGGCCTCGGAGGGCCGGCGGGACGGCTGAACGGCTCGCCCCGACGTGCGGCCGGCGTCGATGGCGGTGACCACCACGCGTGCCGAGCGCACCGCGCTCTCGAGCAGCGGGATGCCGGACTGCGCATACGACCCGCAGAACCACACCACCCGCCCGGGTTCGGCATGCAGGCGCGCGAGTCGAGGCAGGGCCTGGAGGCTGTCCGGGTCGACCACCGGTCGCTCGAAGCACGATCGACCGAGCACGCTCTCCATCCGGGGCGCGCGGTGCGGGTGGACGGTCTGGAACACATCCTCGCCACCCCGTAAAGACGGCTGCACGGCATTGAGCCAGATCGTGGCCTCGGGCGTGTCTCGATCCGGCACCACGTGCAGATTGACCGGTGACCAGTCGCGGCGGCGGGCCGGCATGAGGCCGGGATCCCGGTGCGTGACGACCTCGGCCAGGGTCGTCCGGAAGGCGCCGAGCACGGCCGCTTCGTCGGCGCTCGCATCCACCAGCAGCCGTCGCGCCGCCGGCGGCGGCACGGCGAACACAACCAGGTCGAAGCGCTCCTCCCGACCATCCTCGTGACGAACGCGCACGCGCCCCTCGTCGACGCGCTGGACGGACGCGATCCGCGCCTCGCAGCGCAGGTCCTCCAGCCCGGCCACCAGGCGACGCCGGACGTCGTCGGCACCCGGCGACACCCGACGCACGGACTGGCTGGCCACGCCTCGGGCCGCGTAGTCCATCACGACCGATGCCGGATAGCGACGCGCCTGCTCGAAGGTGCAGGTGCAGATCGGCCGCACCGGGCCACGAACTCGCCGAGCGTCACGTCCGGCGACCGCGCGACGGCGCCGTCGAGGCGGGAAGCGCGCCGCCAGGCCACCAGACCGGCGACGATGCGCCGTGCCGTCCGGCCGAGCAGCCAGTCCCGCGGCGCCAGGAAGCCGATCGAGCGATCGCCCCAGCGCAGATTGCGGTACCGGAAGTACGGCAACCCGTCGGCGCCGTAAAGCGTGGCGGCGTAGTCGACCGGCTCGGTGGCCACGCCGAGTTCGTCGTAGAGCGCCTGAAGCGTCGGGTAGTAGCCCGGATAGAACACGCGCAACGGCACGTCGACGCGCGCCGCTGGCCGGTGGCCGGGCAGGTCGACGTTCGCCGCGGTGAATCCGGGCTGCGACTGCCGCTCGAAAACCGTCACGCGATGCGTCCGCGACAACCACCACGCCGCGCTCAGGCCCGCCAGTCCCGAGCCGATCACAGCTGCGGCGGGACGGCAGTTTCCCGCGGCCTCGGGGGGCTGGCGCGCGGCGCTCAAGCTTGCTCGTCCGCCTCGATCACGATGCGGCGGCAACGGCTGCCGAGGCACCGCACCGCCGCAGTGATGCGCAGCGCCTGGCCGACCGGCAACTCGCGCCGGAAGCGGACATCGAGCCCATCGAAATCGCCGGGGTTGCGCGTCGGTTCCCGGCGCTCCCACTGCCGTGAGCCGTTGTCGAGCACGGTCAGCTGGTGCCACGCGCCCGGCGAGCCGTCGTCAGATTGCACCGTCACGGCACAGGCGATCTCGAAGACCCGCAGCCGGTGCGCGTCGGCCGGCACGTCGAGCACGGCCAGCGCCTCGTCGGCCACGTCGGTGCGGTAGTGCTCGGGAACGGAAGACGATGCGGCCATGCGCGACGGACTCCCCACGCGCGCCCGGAGGCGTCGTGGCGGCCGCACGGTAGCAGAGAAACTCCGGCCGATGAATCCCGATGCCGGCCCGCCGACGCCTCGGGCTCCGCCGCCACGGCAGGGCCCGCCGGGCCGCCCTCCACGCTTGTTCATCGCCGTGTGGCCGACGCCCACGGCGCTGGACGGACTGCGACGCTGGAGCGCGGCGTGGACGTGGCCGCCGGGCAGCACACGGGTCCCCGCATCCCGACTGCACCTGACCCTGCACTACATCGGCGACCTGCCGTGGGCACGGCTGCCGGAGGTGGCGGACGGCCTCGCCGTGCCGTTTCGACGGTTCGAGCTGACGCTGGGCCGCGCGCAGCGCTGGCCCGGCGGACTCGCGGTGGCCGTCCCGCACGGGTCGCCGGCTGGACTCACCGATCTGCACGCGGCGCTTGCCGCGGCCCTGGCCAGGCTCGGGCTGCCGGTGGCGCCGCGGCCGTTCCGGCCCCACGTGACGCTGGCCCGCGGGGCGACCGCTGCCGTGCCCCCCGCGTGCGATGCCGCCATCCGCTGGGTGGTCGGCGGCTACTCGCTCGTCAGCAGCGATCGCGGCTACCACCCAGTGCGGCGTTATCGATGCACGCCGACGCCACGGGGGTGACAGCCGAACGCCAACCGACGTAACATCAGCGGAGACTTATAGAACGACAGCGTGGGCACCGGCGGCGGCGCCCACCCGCCACGGAGACACGGCCATGCTGATGCCCACGTTCGCGATCCGCCCCGCGCAGGCGCGGGCGCCCTCGTGCCGCTCGTGCCCGGTGCGCGCGAGCGCCTTGTTCGGGGCCCTCGACGACGAGACCCTCGATCGGGTGCACGGCCGCATCGACACCGTTCGCCTGCAAGCCGACGCGCTGCTCTACGACGCCGGGGCCACCGGATCGCATGTCTACACGGTGCGCAGCGGGCTCGTGCGGCTCGAGCGCATCACGGAAGCCGGTGATCGCCGCATCGTGCGGCTTGCCGGCCGCGGCATCCTGGTCGGCCCCGAAGCCCTGCTGCGCCAGCCCTACGGCGACGATGCTGTCGCCTGCACCGACGTCGAGCTGTGCCGGATCCCGCGCGCGCTCCTCGACGATCTCGGCCCGGATCGCGAGCCGCTGGCCCGCGCCCTGATGACGCGATGGCAAGCCGCGCTGGACGACGCGGCCCGATGGAACGCCGAGTTCGGTTCCGGCTCCTCTTACTGGCGCGTGCTCCAGTTGCTGCGCCACCTGGTCGACCTCGCGCCGGACGGCGACCCGATCTGGTTGCCACGCCGCGAACAGATCGGGATGATCCTGGGGATGACCGAAGAGACCGCCAGCCGCATGATCAGCCGCCTGCGGCGTGAGGGCGCGATCGAGTTCGCCGGGCCTCGGGAGGCGAGGATCGACCCGGAACGGCTCGAGGACCTGCGGCGGCAAGCCGCCGACGAATAACCCGGCCGTCGGTCGGCCTCGCCGACTCCGGGCCCGCCCAGAACCGAAAGGGACCGCTCGATGCAGCTCGTCATCCTCACCGGCGCCTCGCGTGGCCTCGGGCTCGCGCTGGCGCGCGGGCTGCTCGTGCCGGGGCACCGGTTGCTGACCATGGCGCGCCAGCCGTCGATCGCGCTGGAGGACGAGGCGCGCGAGCGCGGCGTGCCGCTCGAGCAGTGGGCGGTCGATCTCGCCGAGCCGCGGCCAATCGCCGAACGACTGCGCCACTGGCTGGCAGAACGGTCCGGCGCCGACGCACAGCCCGGGCCGCAGGCCGTCACCTTGATCAACAACGCCGCGGTCCTGGCCGATCCGGCCACGCTGGTCGACAGTGACCCGGCCGTTCTGTCTCAGGCGATCCGCGTGTCCCTGGAGGCGCCGATCCTGTTGAGCTGGGCCTTCCTGTCAGCCACGGGCGACTGGGCGGGCACCCGGAAGGTCCTCAACATTTCCTCGGGTCTCGGACGCTGGGCGATGGCCGGCGCCGCCAGCTACTGCGCGGCGAAGGCCGGCCTCGACCACTTCACGCGCTCCGTCGCGCTCGAGGAAGCGGCCCGCCCGAACGGGGCCCGGCTCGTGTCGCTGGCGCCTGGCGTGATCGCCACCGACATGCAAGTGCAACTGCGCACGGCGGGGGCCGACCGGTTCAGCGAACGCCAGCGCTTCGTGGACCTGCACGCCAAGGGCGGGCTCGACTCGCCGGAGGCAGCCGCCGCGAAGATCCTCGCGTGGCTCGGCCGCCCGGACTTCGGGGTCACGCCGGTCGCCGACGTGCGCGAGCCCTGAGGCGCACGCCGCCCGGAGGACGGCCAGGGGCCAGAATCAGTGATCCTCGAGCCGGGTGCGGGTGTCCTCGGCGAGCTCGCCGGTTTCGCTGTCGAGCCAATCGGCGATGCCCAGCTCCTGCTCGGCCTCGAACAGGGTCTCGCCCGGCTCGGGGGACTCGTCGGCCGACGCGTTCATGTCCGCTTCGGCCTCGACCAGGCTGGCGAATGGCCCGACTTCGGCGCGGCCGTCGGCATTCAGCCAGTAGTAGCCGTCTGGCCGTTGCACCACGTTCGGACCGGATGCGGCCTCAGCCTCCTGCGGAACCGACTCTGGCACCGGCACGGCGGAACGAGGGCGGGGCGGGTGCGGCCAGAGCATGTCGGTTCTCCTTCGGTCGGATCGGCTTCGATGGGGATGTCGAGCCATGCTAGGCGGCGCGGCCCGCGCTGCGGTTTGCGCTGAGTCAACCGCCCGACGGGCTGCCGCGCGCGCCACCAGGGCAGGGACCGAAACGCTGCCGGAACTCGCTCGGCCGGATCGCGGCCGGGTCGGCGTGCAGGCCGCGCCGTGCCGCCTGGGCCGCGCGCTGCTCGTTCCCGTAGCGGCCGCCGCGGCGCCCGCGCCCGTCGCTCCAGGCCCAGCCCTGGGCCACCAGCCAGGCGCCGACATCGGCGTCGCCGCGGTGCAGCCGCGCGAGCAGCCGGCCGTGTTCGTCGCGCCCGAGCGGATGCACGCGCACCCGGCCTTCCGCCAGCCGGCTGGCCAGTGCCTGCCGGGACTCGATGCCCCCGGCCTGGCACCGTTCCGGCGCGTCGAGGCCGTGCAGGCGGACCTTGACCGGCCTCGCGCCTGCCCTGTCGGCGTGCCTCACCCACACGGTGTCCCCGTCGACGACGCGCGCAACCACGGCGTCGAAAGCCTCGGGCCGCGCTGGGGCCTCGCCGGGCGCTGCCAGCACCGCCGCTGCCAGGGCGCCGGCAGCGCCAAGGCCCAGCACACGAGCGAGCCGGCCGACCGTCACGGGGCTGCCGCCATGAAACGGCGCCGCACCGACACCCGGCCCAGCCGGGCGGCAGGACCGTCTTGCGGGGCGAGGCACCACGGGGAGCGGCCGGGCAGGCGCATCAGGGGCTGCGGGAGGAACGGGACTGCGGGAGGAACGGGGCGGCGGCCGGGAATTGTCGGACCGTGGCCGGCGGGCTCAAGTGCCGCGCGTCACGGCCGACAACCACGAGACCATGGCGAGAGTCACGCCCTATTCGCACGTCCACGCGCTCGTCGTCGACGACATGCCGGCGCAGCAGACGACGCTGCGAGCGCAGCTGGCGATGCTGGGCATCAGCCGCGTCGATGGCGCGACCTCGCCGGAGCAGGCCCTCAGGCTGATCCGGCGCCACGCCTATGGCCTCGTGCTGTGCGACTACAACCTCGGGCACCGCACGGACGGGCAGCAGCTGCTCGAGCACCTGCGCTCGACGCAGACGCTCGCGGCCGACTGCCTGTTCTTCATGATCACGGCCGAGAACGGCTACGCGGCCGTCGCCTCGGCCAGCGAGCAGTTGCCCGACGCCTACCTGGTCAAGCCGGCGACGGCCAGCGACATCGAGGAACGGCTGAAGTCGGCGCTGGAGCGTCGCCATGCCCTTCTGCCGATCACGCAGCGGCTTCAGGCGGAGGACCTTCCCGGCGCGCTTCAGGCCTGCGACGAGATCCTCGCCCGGCGCGACCGATGGAGCCTGGCGTCGCTGCAGCTCAAGGCACAGGCCCTGCTGGCCGCGGCACGCCCGGACGAGGCGATCGCCGTGTACCGGCAGGTGCTCGCAGCGCGCCCGGGCCTGGTCTGGGCCGCGATCGGCGTCGCACGGGCGCACAAGGCCGCCGGTCGACTTCCCGACGCGGAGGCCAGCGCGCGCGCGGTCATCGACCGCCCCGACGGTCGCAGCGCCCTCGCGGCCTACGACGTGCTGGCAGACGCGCTCGACGCCCAGGGCCGCGCGACCGAGTCCACCGAGGTGCTGCGGCAGGCCGCCGCGATCGTGCCATCGGCGCGTCGCATGCGACGACTCGGCGAGAGTGCGTTCCGGACCGGCGATCTGGTCACGGCCTGTGAGTGCCTGGCCAAGGCTGCGCAGGCGACACGGGGCAGCCTGACGGCAGACCCACAGGACACCCTGACGCTGGCGCAAGCCCTCGTCGATGCTGGCGAGCCGGGCAGCGCCCTCGCCGCCTTGGCAGAGGCGGAGGCCTCGATGCGTGACGACACCGCGGCCACCGGCGCCGCGTGGGCGCTGCGCGCCCAGGCGCTGGCCGCCACCGGCGAGCGCGACGCGGCCTGTCATGCGGCCGAGCAAGCCCGGCAGCGGCTCGGTGCCGGCGCAGCCGGCTTCGCGGCAGTGGCGCTGGCGCGGGCCGAGCTGGCCAGCGGCCAGGAGTCGCAAGGCCTGGAACGCCTCAAGCGCTGCGTCTGCGCCGACCACGAGAACCCGCAGCTGCGCCAGTGGGCACAGGCGGCGCTGCAACGCAGCGGCCGCGCTCAACTGGTGGACACGATCGTCGAGGCGGCCTCGCGCGAGATGAGGGCCGGTATCCGCGGCGCCCGTACGCAGCTGCGCGACGGCGACACGCTGGCCGCGCTGGCCGCGATCGAGGCCACGCTGGCGACCTACCCCGACAACACCGGCGTGCTGCTCGAAGCCACCCAGATGAACTGCCTGGCGCTGCGGCTCGGCCGCAGCCTCGATGGCGAACTCCTCGAGCGGGCCCAGCGGCACCTGGCACGCCTGGAGCAGCTGATGCCCGACGCCGACCGGGTCGCCAACATCCGCCGCTACCTCCGCGAGACGGTGGCCCTGCTGGCCTCACAGCGGCCCGATCCGGCCCTGCGCATGCCCGAGCGCCCGACGACGTCCGCCGCATTGGCCGGCGCCGGCTCGTGAAGCCGCCGGCCCGCAGCCCGGGGCTCGAGATGGCGGCCGCGCTGCCGGCCCTGGTGGCACACGACGTCAAGAACGCCCTGGGCGCCCTGGAGGCCCGGCTCGAGCGACTCGCCGGCCAGCTCGCCTCGCCCGAGGCGCGCGAGGCACATGCGGAGTGCGTCGCACTTCGGCAGCGGCTGGTGATGATGCTCACGCTGTACCCGGCCGCCGCCTGGAAGCCGGTCCTGGCGGCCGGGGATCCGAACGCACTGCCCCTGCTGCGCAGCGACGAGGCGCCGGTCGACTTCCTGGTCTCGGTCGCCCGGCGCACGCCACGTCCCCGCCCCGACGTCGAGTTGACGGTCGGTGCCGGTCTCGGGGCGCCGCCATGCTGGACCTTCGACCCCCATCTGGTGCGGCTCTCGCTCGACGCCGCGTTGCACAACGCCTGGCGCTTCGCTCGCCGACACGTGCACCTGGATGCCCGCGGCGAGGCCGGATACCTCGTGTTCGTGGTCGACGACGATGGGCCGGGTCCCCCCGAGCCGTCTGTCACCTCGACCGCGACCCCGACCCCGACCCCGACCTCCGCGCCCGCGTCCGGCCGCGGCGGCGGCAGGCTGTCCGCCGGGGAGCGCAGCACGGGACTGGGACTGGCCCTGTGCGAGTCGGTGGCGCGTGCGCACGGCAGCGCCTCGCACCCGGGGCATATCAGCCTGGAGCCCGGTCCGGCGGGCGGCGCGCGCTTCGAGCTCTGGCTCGCCTGACGGCCGGCTTCGGCGCGGCCGATGGTTCGTCGGCCGCGACCGGCCCGCTGGCGCCGGTGCCGAGTGCGCGCTCGGCATCGGCCAGCACGCGCGCCAGGCGATCGGCGAGCTTCTCGGTCGTGAGCTGCTCGCGGAATCGCTCGACCATCAACGGCAGCGCGAACGGGCTCGGGCTCGGCAACTCGACCCACTCCATCCGCCACTGCTGCAGTCGCCGAAGCGTCGCGCGCAGCCGGCGCAGGTCGAGCTCCTGGCTCAGCACCTCCTGCTCGGCCTGCGTCAGCAACAGGTTGCCGGCGTCGTACTTGCGAAAGACCTCGAAGAACAGGCTGCTGGAGGCCTGCAGCTGCCGCGTGCTGCGCGGCGCGCCCGGGTAGCCGGTGAACACCAGCCCCGCCACGCGGGCGATCTCGCGGAAGCGGCGCTGCGCGAGCTCGCCCGAGTTGAGGCTTGCCAGCACGTCCGGCAGCAGGTGGTCGGCCGAGAACACGGAGCCGTCGCGCAGGGCCTCGAGGGGAACGGGCTCGGCGCTGAGCATCTCGAACCCGTAGTCGTTCACGCTCAGGCTGAAGGTGTTCGGCCGGTCCCGTGCGAGCCGCCACGCGAGCAGGCTGGCCAGCCCGAGGTGCACGAAGCGGCCGCCGAACGGATACACGAACAGGTGTTCGCCTTCGCGCGAGCGAAGGTGCTCGACGACGAGCACCCCCGGCTGCGGCAGCCGCGACAACCGCACCTGCGCCGAGAGCATCGGCATCGCGGCCTGCATCTCGGGCTCGAAGAAATCGCCCTGGGCCGCGGCCGCCAGCCGGTCCAGCACCGCATCGGCCAGCTCGCTCGACAACGGCATCTTGCCACCGCCCCAGGTCGGCACGATGCCCTTGGGCTTGGCGGCCTTGCGCACGAAGGCCGTCATGTCGCGCGTCATCACGTACTCGAGCACGCGGCCGCCGAAGACGAAGTGGTCCCCGGGACGCAGCCGCGCGATGAAGCCCTCCTCGACGGTGCCCAGCTTGCCACCCTGCCCGCCACCCGCGAACCAGGCGACCTGCATCGATGCGTCGCTCACGATCGTGCCGATGGCCATGCGGTGGCGCTGCGCGATGCCGCGGTCGGGCACGCGCCAGCGCCCGTCGACGAGCGCGACCCGGTGGTACTCGGGATAGGCGCCAAGGCTCGCACCCCCGCGCTCGACGAACGCATGGGCCCAGTCGAACTCGTCCCGGGTGAGCGTGCGGTAGGCCCAGGCGCTGCGCACCTCGTCGTACAGCGCGTCGGTCTCGTAGCCGCCGCCCAGCGCCACCGTCACCAGGTGCTGCACCAGCACGTCGAGCGGTTTGTCCGGCGTCTCGCGCCGCTCGATGCGGCCCGCCTCGGCAGCGCGCCGCGCGGCGGCCGCCTCGACCAGCTCGAGCGTGTTGGTGGGCACCAGCGTCACGCGGCTGGGACGGCCGGGTGCATGGCCGCTGCGGCCGGCGCGCTGCAACAGGCGCGCGATGCCCTTGGCGCTGCCGATCTGCAGCACGCGCTCGACCGGCAGGAAGTCCACGCCGAGGTCCAGGCTGGAGGTCGCCACGACCGCCTTGAGGCGGCCTTCCTTGAGCCCCGCCTCGACCCACTCACGTGCCGACTTGTCGAGCGAGCCGTGATGCAGCGCGACGAGGCCGGCCCAGTCCGGGCGCTCCTGCAGCAGCAACTGGTACCAGATCTCGGCCTGCGATCGAACGTTGGTGAAGACCAGCGTCGTGCCCGAGCGTTCGATCTCGTCGATCACGGGCCGCTGCATCTGCGCGCCCAGGTGCCCGCCCCAGCTGAAGCGGCCCGGGTTCTCGGGCAGCAGCGTGTCGATGGTGAGCGTCTTGTCGACGCGACCCTGCACGCGCACACCCTGGCCGTCCACGCCCAGCAGCACCTGCATCGCCTCGTCGAGGTTGCCCAGCGTCGCCGACAGGCCCCAGACCAGCAGGTCCGGGTTCCAGCGCTTCAGGCGGGCCAGCGCGAGCTGCACCTGCACGCCGCGCTTGTTGCCCATCAGCTCGTGCCACTCGTCGACGATCACCACCCGCACGGCACCCAGGTCCTCGCGGGCCGAGCCGCGGCTGAGCAGCAGGCTGAGCGACTCGGGCGTGGTCACCAGGGCGGTGGGCAGGCGGCGGTCCTGCCGCGCCCGTTCGCTGGTCGACGTGTCGCCGGTGCGCTGGCCGACGGTCCACGCCGGTGCCAGTTCGGTCAGCGGCAGGGCCAGCGCGCGGGTCGTGTCGGCCGCGAGCGCGCGCATCGGGGTCAGCCACAGCACCGACAGCGGCGGCGCGGCTCGGGACGCACCGGACGCGTCGAGGGCGCCGGCATGGGCCAGGGCGCCCAGCCACACTGCATAGGTCTTGCCGGCCCCGGTGTTGGCATGCAACAGGCCGCTGCACCCGGTGGCCATGGCGGCCCAGACCTCGCGCTGGAAGTCGAACGGGACCCACCCGCGCCGCGCGAACCAGGGCTCGGCCTGTGCCGCGGTCGCGGTCACCCGGCTCAAGACTCGCTGTCCGCCGGCGGCGGCAGGCTGAGGCCGACCTTGGTGATCAACGACCCGTCCATGCCCCGCACCGAGAAGTGCGCGCCCGCCCAGTCCACGCCGTCGCCGACCACGGGCGGACGCTTGAGCTCGTGCTCGAGCCACTCGGCCAGCGTCGCGGTGGTGTCGGGCGAGGCCAGGCCATAGAAGGCGCACAGATCCGCCACGCCCGCACCGGGGTCGAGCGCGAAGTCGCCGAACACCTGGCGCTGTCCCTGCTCGTCCGTCTGGTCGGGCAGGTTCACGCCGAAGAACCGCGCCGCCGGCAGCAGCGTGGCCCCCTGCATCACGAGGGACGCGAGCACGACGACGAACGCGACGTTGAACAAGGTGCCGGCGCCCGGCACGCCCGCCATCAACGGGAACACGGCGAGCACGATCGGAACGGCGCCGCGCAGCCCGACCCACGACAGGAACCCGACCTCGCCGCGCGAGAACCCCAGCGGCGCCAGGCACATCCACACCGCCAACGGCCGTGCAACGAACATCAGCACGACCGCCACGCCCAGGGCCGGCAGCACCACCTGCACGAGGTCGCTGGGCGTGATCAGCAGCCCCAGCAGCAAGAACATGCCGGCCTGCGACAGCCAGGCAAAGCCGTCCATCGCCGACAGCGAGCGCTCCACCAACAGCGGCTGGCGGTGCGCGATCGTCAGGCCGAACAGGTACACGGCGAGGAAGCCCGACCCGCCGAGCCAGCCCGTGCCGCCGAACACGGCCAGCCCGGACGCCAGCAGCAGCAGCGCGGCGAGCCCGCCCTGCTCGGCCGGCAGCGAGAGGCGGCCGAGCAGGGTGGCGACCCCCAGTCCTGCGACCACGCCCCCCACCCCGCCGATCAGCGCCTGTTGCGCAAACATGATCGCGGTGCCCGACAGCGACGTCGATTCGGGCATCAGGATCCAGGCGATCAGCGCCATCACCAGGAAGATCGCCATCGGGTCGTTGATGCCGGACTCGATCTCGAGCGTGGCCGCCAGGCGCTCGGTGATGCGCAATCCGGACGACTTGAGCAGCGAGAACACCGCGGCCGCGTCGGTCGAGCCGACGATCGCGCCCATCAGCAGACCGATCGTCCAGTCGAGGCCAAGCAGCAGGGCCGCCGCCGCCCCGGTGATCCCGGCCGAGACCACCACGCCGACGGTCGCGAGCCAGGCCGCCGGCTTCAGACCGGTGCGGAAGGTGGCAAGGTGCGTGCGCAGGCCGCCGTCGAGCAGGATCACCGCCAGCGCGGCGCTGCCGACCCACATCGCCAGGCGGGCGTCGTCGAACGCGATGCCGCCGGGCCCGTCCTCGCCGGCAAGCATGCCGGCCACGAGAAACACCAGGAGGAAGGACAAGCCGGCGCGCGCCGAGAACAGCCCCGCGAGCACGCTCGCGAAGACCAGAACGCCGGTGATCAGCAACGCGAGGTTCAGCGCGTCCATGCCTCAGGCGCCAGCGGTGATCACGCCGCGCAGACTGCGCCGTGCAGACCGGCCGTGCGGCTCGGCCCGCGGCAGTGGGAGTGCGGCGGACACGATCCAGCCCTCGAGCGGGTCGGCATCCGCGGGCCGCCCCCAGTCCGGCTGGCCGGCCGCCCAGGCCGCCTGCACCAGGCACAGCAGCGCGTCGAGGCGGTCGCCGCTCGGGTCGGCGGCCAGGTCGTCGCGCTGCGCGTGGCTCAGGCGCACCCGCAGGCCCAAGCGGGTGCGGCCCTGCTCGATCGCCTCGACCAGGTCCTTGCGCGCGATCAGCCGCTCGGGTGTCTGGCGCGCCGCGTCGTCGCTCTTGTACGGTCGTGAACCGATCAGTTCACGCGCGAGCAGGCCCGGGTAGCCCTCGAGCGCGATCCGTCGCGGGTCGCCGGCATGCAGGCCCGGCAGGTCCACCCCGGCGGCCAGCAACCGCGGCGCACCGGCGTGCAGCATGTAGGCCACGGGCGGGTTGACCCACTTCATCGACGGACTCGACCCGGCGGGGCCATCGCATGCGCGGTGCGCGAACTTGCGGCCCGGCGGACGCGATGCGCAGAAGGCCGCGAAGGTGTCGCGGATGGCGGCGCGAGGCAGCGCGGCGTAATGCTCGATGAGCGGCGCCCAGCCGGTGGGCCAGTCGAGCGCCTCGACCAGTTCGCGCGGCAGGCCGAACGGGAAGTCGAACACCCCCAGCCAGGGACCTGGCTGGTGCAGGCACGCATCGAACGCCTCGAATGTCGGCATGGCCTCGAGGCGATCCAGCACCACGACCGCGCCCTGCACGCGGCCGACGGCCAGCGTGATCGGCTTGCGCCGCGACGGCGCACTGGTGAAGTCGACGCCGAGCAGTTGCATGCCCCGCATGATCGCAGCGATCGGCCGGCGCCGCCCTGGTGAGGCCATGGCGAACCGGGCCGAAGCGCCGGCGAAGGACCGATCCGAACGCGTCGCCTTGGCGGCTAGCATCTGCCTGTGCCGCCCGACGAAGCATGCCCCGATCCCGTCCTGGTGGAGGCCTGGCGCGGACCGGCCGTGGAGTCCTGGCACCGCGGGTCCGTGGCGGTCACCGACTCCCACGGCCGGCTGGTCCTCGCGCTCGGTGACGTCGACCGGCCCGTGTTCCCCAGGTCGGCGGTCAAGCTGCTGCAGGCCCTGCCCCTGATCGCGAGCGGCGCCGCCGACGCCTTCGGGCTGGCGGACGAGGAGCTCGCCCTGGCCTGCGCGTCGCACCAGGGCGAGCCGAGGCACACCGAGACGGCGGCGCGAATGCTCGGCCGGGTCGGACTCGGCGCGGAGGTGCTCGAGTGCGGGGCGCACTGGCCCTCGGACGAGGTGTCCGCCCGGGCGCTCGCGGCCAGTGGAAACCCACCATCGCCGCTGCACAACAACTGCTCGGGCAAGCACGCCGGCTTCGTGTGCCTCGGCTGCCGGCTCGCCGGCGTCGGCACGGCCGAGGCCCGGCAGGCGTTCCTGCGCGGCTACGTGGAGGCCGATCATCCGGTCATGCAGGAGGTGCGCGCCGCGCTCGAGGCCGCCACCGGCCTCGCCCTGGATCGGGCGCCCGTCGGGCGCGACGGCTGCTCGATCCCGACGTACGCGATCCCGCTGCGGGCCCTGGCCCGGGCGTTCGCCCGGGTGGCCACCGGCGAGGGACTGGTGCCGGCGCACGCGTCGGCCGCGCAGCGGCTGCGCCGGGCGGTCGCGCGGGCTCCGTCGATGGTGGCCGGCAGCGGACGCTTCGACACGCGCGTGATGGAGCGACTCGGCGAGCGCGTGTGCTGCAAGGTCGGCGCCGAGGGCGTGTACTGCGCCGCCCTGCCCGAACAGGGCCTGGGGGTGGCGATCAAGGTCGACGACGGCACCAGCGCGCGGGCCTGCGAAGTGACGATGGCGGCGGTGATCGAGGCGCTGGTCCCCCTGGACGCGGGCGATCGGGAGTTGGTCGCACCGCTGTCGCGCGTCACGCTGCGCAACTGGCGCGGCTTCGAGGTCGGGCGGCTGGCGGCGAGCGCCGGCCTGCGCGAAGCGCTTGCGGCGCTGCCGCGCGGATGACGACGACGAACGCCTGCGGCGCCGGGGGGTGCCGACGGGCCGGTCCGCGGTGCCGGCTCAAGCCGCGCGCCGCACGAGGAACGTCGAGGCCACGTCGAGGGTCGGCCGCACGCCGAGGTCGGCCCGGTGTGCCGCCAGCCAGCGTTCGGCCGCTGCCACGCCGAGCGCGTGCAGCGACTGCAGGAAGTCCCAGTCGGTGTTGAGCTTGCTCGACGCCCCCAGGGGGGCCAGGCCGTCTTCGTCGTGGACCATGTGCAGGCGCAGGCCCTTGTAGTGCCCAGGGTCGAGCCGCTGCTCGCGCAGCAGGCGCTGCACGAAGGCGATCGCGCGCAGCTCGCCGACCAGACCGGCGTTGAAGGTGATCTCGCTGACGCGGTCGGCGATCTCCATCGGCGTGTCGGGCGTCCCGTCACGCCGCAGCGGGTTGATCTTGATGAGCAGCACGTCCAGCGGCTCGGTGTCGTAGATCAGCGGCCAGATCGCCGGGTTGCCGGTGTAGCCGCCGTCCCAGTACGGCACGCCGCCGATCTCGACCGCATGGAACAGGTGAGGCAGGCAGGCCGACGCCAGGAGCGCCTCGTGGCTCAGGCGCTCGCCCGAGAACACCTCCGGCTGCCCCGTGTGGACCGCAGTGGCGGTGACAAACACGCGCAGGGGACCCTCCCGCATCGCCTTCTCGCTGACGTGGCGCGCCACGACCTCGCGCAGCGGGTTCAGGCCGAGCGGGTTGAACTGGTAGGGGCTGGCGAACTTGCTCAGCACGGCCGAGCCGGTCCATGCCCATTCGCGCCAGGAACGTGACCAGGCGTCGGCCCAGGGCCAGGCCGACAGCCAGGGGAACGCGGCCTCGAAGGCCGGCGTCCCCGCCTTGGGCACGCCGTTGCCGAAGCACGAACCCGTGGTCGCGATGTCGCGCCAGAACGACGCCAAGGCCTCGCGCGCCCCGCCATGGCCCCCGCGCGCGAAGCCGGTCGCCAGCACCGCGGCGTTCATGGCGCCCGCGCTGGTCCCGGACACGCCGGCGGGCACGAGCGTCTCGTCCTGCAGGAGCCGGTCCAGGACGCCCCAGGTGAAGGC